>PEAO01000156.1 GCA_002753615.1 Magnetococcales bacterium DCbin2 | reverse complement strand
CCACACCTTAAATTTATTAAAAGAAAAAAGGGGTCTGGGGGATTGCCCCCAGGGTTTTGATTTTGTTTTTGAATTTAAGAAGAATTAAAAACAAATTCAAAAACGAAGAATAAAGCTTTTTATTTAAAGTCAAAACCCTGGGGGCAATCCCCCAGACCCCTTTTTTCTTTTAATAATTTTATTGAATGTCAGCACGCCCTAACGCCGGGCAGCACGACCTATTTCGCCATTTTTTTTCAACTCGGCGATGACCGTTTGGTAGTCGGGTTGGGAAAACACGGCGGAACCCGCCACAAAAAAATCGGCACCCGCTTGGGCTGCTTCATGGATGTTATCCGGTTTGATCCCCCCGTCCACTTGCAATTCCACCTGGTAACCGCGTGAGTCGATCATCTGCCGGACCATTCTGATTTTGTCCAAGGCGCGGGGGATGAAGGATTGTCCGCCAAAGCCGGGATTGACACTCATGATCAAGACCAAATCGGTCAGGTGCAAGAGGTCTTCGATCATCGCAACCGGCGTTCCCGGATTGATGGAAATCCCCGCTTTAGCCCCCATTTCCCGGATCAGATGGAGTGCCCGGTCGGCATGGTGGGTCGCTTCGGCGTGGATGGTCAAATAGGTGGCACCCGCCTTGATATAATCGGGGATGACATGATCGATGGGGCTGGCCATGACGTGGACATCCAAAGGCTTGGTCGCCACCTTGGCCAAGCTGGCGATGACCGGTGGCCCCAGGGTCAGGTTGGGGACAAAATGACCATCCATGACATCGATATGGATGGCATCGGCACCAGCACGTTCCACGGCTGCGATTTCTTCGCCCAAACGGGCAAAATCGGCGGATAGAATAGAGGGGGAGATTTTAATCATGCGCGTCGGGCCATTTGTTGTAAAAGGTGAATACGTTCCTCCATGGGAGGATGGGTAGAGAACAAACTCGCCAGAGACGAACCGGAAAGGGGATTGACGATGAAAAGGTGTGATGAGGCCGGATGTTCATGGGCCGACCGCATGGGTATACGCTGGCTCCCTGCGTCTAGTTTGTCCAAAGCCGAGGCAAGCCACAAGGGATTGCCGCATATCTGGGCACCGCGTTGATCGGCACCAAATTCTCTGGAGCGGGATACGGCCATTTGGATGAGCATGGCGGCGATGGGGGCCAGGAGCATCATCAGCAGCCCCCCCAGGCCACCGCCGTTGTTGCCTTCGCCGTCATTAGAACGTCCCATGCCAAAAATGGCTGACCATTGTGCCATGTTGGCCAGGGTGGTGATCGCCCCGGCAAAGGTGGCGGTGATGGTGCTGATCAAAATGTCCCGATTTTGCACATGGGCCAGCTCATGGGCCATGACACCGGCCAGTTCTTCGCGGTTGAGAATGCGCAATAAACCTGTGGTGGCTGCGACCGCCGCATGTTCGGGATCGCGTCCGGTGGCAAAGGCATTGGGAGAGGAATCGTCCATGATATAAACTCTGGGCATGGGGAGCCTAGCGCGGTGGGCCAGTTCCTGGACGATGGCATAATATTCCGGGGCTTGCTCAGGGCCGATCTCGTAGGCATTGTGCATCCGCAAGACCATTTTGTCGGAATTCCAGTAGGCAAAAAAATTAAGGGCTACCGCCATGAACAAGGCCAGGATCATGCCGTTGTGGCCACCCAGAGCCTGCCCGACGACAAGAAACAGAGCGGTCATCCCTGCCAAGAGTACAAAAGTTCGTAAATCTGTCATGTTTGAGTCACTCCTTCCGATGCGTGTTGGTGGATCAATAGGCACCATTGGGCGATTTTGGAGGATTCTACCATATCGGGAATTTTCAATATAGGTTCTGGTTCCGACTTTTCAACGCGTAGGTCCGCCCCTTTTCATGGTGATGGCAACTCTGGCTACCGAGGCTGTTTTTATGCAGAATGCCTTTTTCATCGGGTTGTTTTTTGCAGGCAGGCGATGGCTCACCGGTAGTTCTGTAAGGGAAGGGTATTCCTGGTGGTCCATGGAGAGTCTCATCAATGTAAGGAGCGATGAATGCCAGATTATGCTGTTTTTTTTGTGTTCTTGTTTGGAATTACCTGGGGTAGTTTTTTAAATGTCTGTATTCATCGAATCCCCCTTGGGGAGAGCATTATCTTCCCATCTTCCCATTGTCCCCAATGTAATGCGGTTATTCTTTGGCGTGACAATATACCGTTGTTAGGGTGGATGCTGTTGTGGGGTCGGTGTCGTCATTGCCAGAGTGGCATATCACCGATTTATCCCCTGGTGGAACTTCTGGCGGGGTTGCTCGCGGTGCAGGTGGTATTGCATTACGGTTTTTATTGGGAAAATGTGGTGTTAATCTTGTTGGGTTATGCTTTTATCGTGTTGTCTTTCATCGATTTTCGCCATTATATTCTTCCAGATGTCATCACCTTGCCGGGGATGGTGATAGGGGTCATGGTCGCCTGGGGTGGTTGGCTGGTGCCGGTCTTGCCGGAGATCCGGGAATCTTTGATGGGGGTTGTCATCGGTGGCGGTGGTTTGTGGGCCTTCGGATGGATTTTTCAAAAAATCACTGGCAAAGTGGGCATGGGGTTTGGTGATGTCAAATTATTGGGGATGATCGGTGCCTGGATGGGATGGCAGGCCCTCCCTTTTACCCTTTTTTTCTCCGCTCTTGCCGGCAGCGTCGTCGGAATGGCCTGGATGATGTGGGCCAATCGTGACCGCTCCCAGCCTATTCCGTTTGGTCCCTACTTGGTGGGTGCCGCTTGGGCTTATCTTTTTGTCGGAGATGCGGTTTATGCCTGGTATCTGGGAAAAGGCTGATGGGAATATGAGTACTCGTTATCCCCTGTTTTTAGTGGGATTGACCGGTTCTATGGGGTGTGGCAAGAGTACGGTGGGTCGTTTGTTTGCCGGTATGGGGGCCTGGGTCATCGATACCGACCTCCTGGCACGGCAGGTTGTGGCTCCGGGCAGCCCCGGATTGAATGCCGTTGTGGCTCGGTTTGGTGATTCCTTTTTGGAATCGGGGGAGGGGATGGAAAAAGGGGCCAAACAACCCGGTTTGGACCGAAAGAAAATGGCTGCCTGGATCTTCTCCCATCCCCAGGAACGTGTCGCCTTGGAAACGATGCTTCATGCCTGGATACTCCAGGCGGCCCGTGATGCGTTGCTTCAGGGGTTGGACCATCGTTTGCAGCGGGAAAATGGTCCCGCAGCTATCGCCATTCTGGAAGTGCCGCTCCTCTTTGAGGTGGGATGGGATCCATTATGTGATAGGACGGTGAATGTTGTCTGTGGTCAACAGCAATGGCAACGCTTGGCTTTACGTGACACCATGTCCGATGAGGTCAAACGCCAAGTGATGGCGCGGCAACTCTCCGAAGAAGAAAAAAAAATTCGTGCCCATCACACCATCGATAACAGTGGTTCTTCGCAATCCACCATCACCCAAGTGACACGTCTTTGGTCCGAATTTCAAATCCTTGCCCACCGCCACCGCCGTCCCTTGTGGTCCGATGTCGGCCACTGCGATTGCACCAAACTTGGTAAAAATAGTGGTTCTGCATAAAAAATGATTGACTTTATTCCTCACCCTGAGTAGCTTGCTATTCCGAAGGGTGAGCAGGGAGTGTTTCGTGAGGCTTTCCCCCGCCGAATGACCTTTTTCGCCGCTATTCTCGTGGGCAAAAAATCAGGGCCGTCAGGGCCAGATTCCAGCAGGAACCCAGTTTTAAGTCCCGTTTAAGTCCCGGTTTAAGTCCCGAGGAACTTTCCGGTTCGGTCGTATTTTTTGATGATATCTTAATGTTTTTTATACCGCATTGACCATCCAACCGTTTACGGGCCGCGATGACGCATTCCAGATTGGCTTGCGAACCACCCACCGGAAACAAAACATCCAACCCGATACCCGATCTACGAAATCATGTCCACCAATACCTCTGAAAAAACAGCGACCCTGAACCTCAAAGTACTCAAGGCCATGGGCGTTTCCGAACTCACCGCCCTTGCCGATGAAAAAAAGGTCGAAGGTTTCAACGGGATGCGCCGCCAGGAGTTGATCTACTCCATCTTGAAGGCTGAAAGCACCATCAACGGGCAGATTTATGGGGAAGGGGTGCTTGAGGTTCTCCAGGATGGTTTTGGTTTCCTGAGAGCGCCTGACACCAACTACCTTCCGGGACCCGACGATGTTTATGTCTCTCCCTCGCAGATTCGCCGGTTTGGTTTGCGGACGGGTGATGTCGTCGAAGGTCAGATCCGTGCCCCCAAAGAAAGCGAGCGTTATTTTGCCTTGTTGCGGGTAGAAAAAATCAATTATGAAGATCCCATCAAGACACGCGGCAAAATTTTGTTTGACAACCTGACGCCTCTCTATCCCGATGAACGGTTGATCATGGAGGTGGAAGGGTGTCCAGAGGAAGATATGGGGACCCGGATCATCGATCTGATCTGTCCCATTGGCAAGGGGCAGCGAGGTTTGATCGTCGCCCAGCCCCGTACCGGCAAGACGATGTTGATGCAGAGTATTGCCCATTCCATTGCGATGAATCACCCGGATGTTTACCTTCAGGTTCTTTTGATCGATGAACGTCCCGAAGAGGTGACGGACATGAAACGTTCGGTGAAGGGAGAGGTGGTCTCCTCGACCTTTGACGAACCCGCTACCCGTCACGTTCAGGTTGCGGAAATGGTCATCGAGAAGGCCAAACGGTTGGTGGAACACAAGCGGGATGTTGTGATCCTCCTGGACTCCATTACGCGATTGGCCAGGGCGTACAATACGGTGGCACCCTCGTCGGGGAAGGTGTTGTCGGGTGGTATTGATGCCAATGCGTTGCAGCGTCCCAAGCGGTTTTTTGGTGCCGCCAGGAATGTGGAAGAGGGTGGATCGCTGACCATCATTGCCACGGCGTTGGTGGATACGGGTTCGCGTATGGATGAGGTCATCTTTGAGGAATTCAAGGGCACTGGCAACATGGAGGTGCATTTGGATCGCAAACTGGTGGAAAAGCGGATCTTCCCGGCCATTGACATTGCCAAATCGGGGACACGTAAGGAAGAGTTGCTGACCAGTCGGGAAGAACTCGGTAAACTCTGGGTTTTGCGTCGCGTTTTGCTGCCCATGGGACCGCAGGATTCCATGGGGTTTTTGTTGGATAAAGTCAGAGCGACAAAAAATAACAGTGATTTTTTCTCCAGTATGAATAATTAAAATTCCATGGTCCTGATGGTTTTGTCAGGCCCTCCACGTTCATCGCAACCTGATCTTGAAGAGTTCGTCATGAAAAAAGAAATCCATCCCGAGTACAATGAAATCACGCTGACCTGTTCCGGGTGCAATCATTCGTTCACCACCCGGTCTACTGGAAAAAACACCACGTTGGGTGTGTGTTCCAATTGTCATCCTTTTTATACTGGCAAGCACAAACTGTTGGACACGGCTGGACGGGTTGAGCGGTTTATGCGCAAGTATGGCAAAGAGGGTAAAACGTCTATGGCGTAGTCGGTAGGGCTTGCGGGGGGGATCATTCCCCCCTCAAGGCATTGATTTTTAAATCATTATAATTTTATTCAACGTACAATTCTCCCCCTTCCCACTGAAGTAACCAATGTTTTGTTTTTTCTCCGTCGCCGCCGCTGTAGCCGCCGATTTTTCCATTTTTTGCGATAATACGGTGGCAGGGGATCAGGAGGGGGATTGGATTGGCGGCCATGGCTTGTCCGATGGCTCTGGGGGCGGTGTTTGACTGCTTTGCCAATGCGCCGTAGGTAAGCCATTTTCCTGCGGGAATCTTGGAAACTTCTCCCCATATTTTTTGCTGAAAGGCGGTTCCTTGGGGGGCCAGGGGGAGGGTTGGGGGATCGAAATAGCGTGTGAAATAGCGTTCGAGCCAATGGTTCAGTGGGTATTCCAGGGGGTGGGGATTGTTGTTGGGTATGGGGTGTTGCAGGGGTTTGAAGGAGAGGATGATCAGGGCGTGATGGGAGAATCCGGCCCACAGTGGTCCCAGGGGGGTGGTGATTTGCGAAATGGCCTGGATCATTGATTCATCTCCCTAGAAAATTATCAAAAAATAC
>PEAO01000055.1 GCA_002753615.1 Magnetococcales bacterium DCbin2 | reverse complement strand
CCCCTTTTTTCTTTTAATAGTTTTATTTCATTGAATATCAACAGACTCTAACCCAGACCCAACACCGCGTCCATCATGAAGCCAAAACCCAATACCGTCTTTCGCCTGGGTGACCGACTGGTCCAGGAGGGGCGTCTCACCAGCGAACAATTAAAACAAGCACTCCTGGTTCAGGATAAAGAAGATTTGCGCCTGGGAGATGCCATCGTCAAACTGGGCTTTCTAACCCAAGAGGAAATCTCCGATTTTGTCGCCAGTCAGGGCCGTCCCAAACGGGTCGGTGACATGCTGGTGGAACAAGGAATCATCACCAGTCAACAATTGACCCAGGCCATCGAAGAACAGAAAAAAAGCGATAAACGTCTCGGTGAAATTTTGGTGAGCCTTGGCTTTATTTCCGAAGGAGAATTTTACGCATTTTTGGGAAACCGGCTCAAAATACCCACCATTGACCTGACCAATTTTCAACATCAAGAAGAGGTGATTCGTCTAATCCCGGAGGAGGTGGCCCGGCGTTTCAGCGTGATTGCACTGGCAGAAGGAGAAAAGGTAATCTTGGTGGGAATGGCAGATCCCACTGATATTTTTGTTTTAGACGATCTGGCCAAACGACTCCCCAAACCCATACGTCCCGCCCTCGTCAAAGCGTCGGACCTGCAAAAAAACTTTGACCGGCTCTACCGAACATCGGGAGAGATTCAAAGTTATGCCGAAGAACTGGGGTTGGAAGTCACCCCCGGCAGCCATGATCTTTCGCAGATGGTGGCAACCGAGATGCTGGTGGATGCACCCGTGGTCAAGTTTCTTCAATCCATGTTTGAAGATGCCGTTCGCGCCGGGGCCTCCGATATCCACATCCAGCCAGGAAGCAATCTGTTACGGATCCGTCAACGTATCGATGGGGTATTGCACGAAAGAACCATCAAAGAAACCCATATCGCCCCGGCATTGATTTCCAAGATCAAACTCATGGCCAATCTGGAGATTTCAGAACGCCGCCTCCCCCAGGATGGTCGCTTCAGCTTGAAGGTTAACAATAAAAATATCGACATCCGCGTATCCACCCTCGCCATCCAAAATGGTGAATCGGTGGTCATGCGCCTCTTAAATCAGTCCAGCGGCGTCAAAACCCTGGAAGAGTTGGGGCTTCCCCAGGATATCCACGATGGTTTCACCCGCCTGTTGCACCGCATGCACGGCATGATCCTGGTGGTCGGCCCCACGGGGAGCGGTAAAAGCACAACCCTATACACCGCTTTGAATATGCTCAACGTACCGGGAAAAAATATCATCACCGTGGAAGACCCGGTAGAATACCAACTAGACCGGATCAACCAAGTTCAGGTACGCCCCAAAATTGGATTGGACTTTGCCGCCGTACTGCGCGCCATTCTGCGCCAGGATCCCGATATCGTCATGGTTGGCGAAATGCGTGATCGGGAAACGGCAGATATCGCCATACGGGCCGCCTTGACGGGACATTTGATTTTGTCCACCCTGCACACCAACGATGCCATCAGCACCACAACCCGACTGCTGGAGATGGGATTGCCGGGCTATGCCGTCGCCAGTTCCTTGTTGGGGATATTTTCCCAACGCTTGGTGCGGCGAATCTGTGAAAGCTGCATGGAGCCGGATCAACCCGACGTGACCCATCTGCGCTGGCTGGCGGGGGTAGGCGGCCACCATGATGTTAAAAAACTGCGTCGTGGCAAAGGGTGTCCCCGGTGCCTACACACCGGCTATTCGGGACGGGTCGCAGTCATGGAGTTGTTGGAGATGAACGATGAAATCGCCCAAGCACTACGGCGCGAAGATATTGCCGCATTGCCCGCTCTGACCCAAACGCACAAAACATTTCGTCCTTTGCCCATGGTGGCCCTGGATTACGCCTTCAAGGGGACCACCACCCTGGCAGAGGTCGTCGCGCTGGCCAACATCATTTAGCCAAAGACTTGGGACAAGATGACCCTGTTGAACCATCAAAACACCTGGAAAACCTAAGTGCCGGAATATCACTATGTCGGGCGTCATGCCGATGGCAGCCAGACCAGCGGCATTCTGCGTACTCAAAACGAGATGGAAGCGGTTGCCCAACTGCGTCATCGGAATATCACCCCATTAAAAATTTCTCCAGCGCAAAGCGTTCAGGAACAGCGTGCCGTCAAGTTGGATTTTTCGCGAAGAAAACCACCCGATATTCAGGATCTTATCCAATTATCCCGACAAATGGCGGCACTGGTCAGTGCCGGTGTCCCCATCGTCAAATCTTTGCAGGGGATCAGCGATATCACCCACAACGCGATCCTATCCGAAACATTGGCCACCATCATCACCCAATTGCAGTCTGGAAAAAGTTTTTCCACCACCTTGCGGGACTATCCCAATATATTTCCCGTATTGTTCATCAACATGATCCACATCGGCGAAGAGACCGGACGTTTGGCCGAAGCCTTTCTGCAACTCTACCGTTACTATGAGGTCGAAGAAAAAACCCGCAAACAAATTAAAAATGCATTACGTTATCCAAAAATTGTTTTTTCGGCTATCCTTTCCGCCATGTTTGCCCTGAACTATTTTGTCATTCCCGTATTTACCAAAATGTTCAGCAAAATGGGTTCCGAATTGCCCATGGCGACCAAAATTTTAATCGCAACCTCCAATTTTACCAAACAATACTGGTATATCGTCATCGCCGGAGGGGCAGCCATAGTATTGGGCTTCCTGCGCTTTATCAAAACGCCCAAAGGTCGGCTTTGGTGGGATCGTCAATTGATGACCCTTCCCATGATCGGACCCGTCGTGCGCCAGGCGGTCTTGGCCCGTTTTGCCCGTACCTTCGCCATGGCCTCCAGTTCCGGCGTCCCCATACTCGAAACCCTGGTCGCCATCAGCAAGGCGGTGGATAACGCCTACGTTGCCAAAGTGATCCTTGAGATGCGTGTCGGTATCGAACGCGGCGAAAGCTTGACCCATGTTGCCAGTGCCAGTGGACTCTTCACCCCATTGGTGTTGCAAATGATTGCGGTGGGTGAAGAAACCGGATCTATGGATGTCATGATGACCAATGTCGCCGATTTTTATGAAAAAGAGGTAGAATTCGCCGTCGGAGCCATGAGCGCGGGAATTGAACCCCTGATGATGGTTTTTATCGGTTTGATCATCATGGTCATGGCCATGGGGATTTTCGTCCCCCTGGCCAGCATGGGGACAGCCATGATGCATAAATAAATGGTGCGCAACAACCCTCGCGGAAAAAAAATGGTTCCATGATTCACAAAGATGATTACTCCATGGAATTTTTTTCTGATCTCGTTTAAGGTGGTTCCCGTTATTCAGATCGCCCATGCGATTGCCATCCGCCGTTATACTAGAAACATTCGGAGCAAGATCAATGACCTTCATAAAATGGACCGTTTTTTGTTTTCTGGCGTTGTCTGTCACCGCCGTATCCGCCGAAGAAAGAGCGGATACCGCAGCAAACTTCCAAAAAGACAAGGAACATCGCATTCAAATGATGGAAAAAGGGCTGGCGTGCCTGAAAGCGGCCAACTCCCGTAAAGAGATGGCGGCATGTCACGAAGCCGCACAAAAAGAACGCAATCAGATGAAGCGGGAAAAAATTCAGGAACAACTCAAGAAACTGGATGAACAGGATAAAAAACTCAGCGAAGGTCACGAATAACCCTCTTTAAGTGCCGTGTTTCAGCGAAAACCCCTGGAGGTTTTCCCCCCTTTTTCGCGTAAAAGGGCCTGTACTCTGTCGGAAACCTGGGCAAAGGGTTCGTCCCTTTCCTTGACCATCTCCGATAGCACGTCGTCTGCACGCCACAACCCCCCGTCCGGGCGACTGCGCCAACGGGCGTGTAGCCAGTTGTATTGTTCGGCATAACCGTGGATCCATGGTGCAAAAACTTGGTTGAGACGCCGGGTAGCCTCTGCGACGGGTTGCGGGGCTTCCCGAACCTCCTCCAAGGAGAGTTCTGGCAGATAAAAAATTTGATTGACCCCGGGCCGCTCCCGGAGTGCCACCACCGACACCAACGGTACCCCCAACTGTAACGCCAACCGCCCCGGACCCGGCGGACACAAGGCGGGTAATCCCAAAAATGGCGCAGCAACACCCCCCTGCCGAAAATTGATGTCGGTCATCACCACCAAAACCTTGCCACGCTTCAATGCCCGCAGCACCCCACGCACATTGTCACGGGGAATCCATTCGACGTTGTAAACCGAACGCTTCTCCTGAATAAATTTTTCACTCAAAGGGTTATTGGTCGGTCGATACAGGCACGCAACCGCAAGATCCAGCACACGCGCCCCATGAAATAATCCCGACTCCCACCCCCCCAAAGGGACGCTGGCCAGGATCACACCACGGCCAAGCCGGTAGGCATCCAAAAGGTGCTGTTCCCCGCTGATGGCGGAGAATTGAATCCCCTCAGGTTGCAATCCCTCGACATAACTGGTAAAAATGTTTTGAAAAGCCCATTGACCCAGATCATACCGATCCTGGGGGGTCAGGTTTTCTCCATAGATCAATTGCAGATTGGTTTGGCACCACGCCCACTCCCGCCGCAATATCCTATGGCCCAGTTTTCCCAAAGCCATGGCGCGACGGCAAGATTTTGCCGCATCCGAACAGTCCAACCAACCGGACAATCCCCTTAAAAGCCACCATTCCAAACGGTGGGACCATTGAACAGTCATGATTGGACCCATTTTAAAAAAATTTTATCAACCCGTTATCCCGAAAATATACTTGATTTTTATTGGATGAATGCAGGATCATCCAGGCAGATCCTGGTTGCCATATACCCGTCTGATTGCCGCAATTTCCAAGGAGAGATTCCATTGAGCGTCCCAGATATCACCATTCCAACGCAATTCCTGACTTTTCATCTCGCCAAAGAGGTGTTTGCCATTGAAATCTCCAAAATCAAGGAAGTGTTGGAATATACCTCTCTCACCAAAATTCCCAGAACCCCAGACTTCATGTGCGGCGTCATCAACCTGCGTGGCAGCGTTGTCCCTGTGGTAGACTTGCGGATCAAGTTTGGTATGCCCAAAGCGGACCGGACAGTCAACACCTGTATCATCATCATCGATGTCATCCAAGGAGAAACCACGACCATCATCGGGGCCATGGCCGATTCCGTCAAGGAAGTCATGGAACTCGATCCCAGCCAAATCGACCCGCCACCCAAGATTGGCACCGGAATGCGCACTGAATACATGCGCGGCATGGGCAAACAAGGGAACCATTTCGTCCTCCTGCTCGACACCGACCGGGTTTTCTCCCTGGAAGAACTCAATGCGCTGAAAAATGCGGGGACTACCGCATCACGTCTCCATGAAGAGGCGGCTTAAAGCTGTTGTCACTCAAAAAGGAGTTGGATCGTGCAAGATCAGTTGTTTGCGGAAATAGACAAACGGACCCAATTGGCGCAAAGCAATGAATTGGAGATGCTGACCTTCTACCTAGCCGACCAACAACTCTATGGCCTCAACGTCTTTAAAATCATCGAAATCATTGAAACCCCCAAAGAACTATCCCGGATTCCCCACTCGCACCCGGCCATCAAAGGGGAAATCGATTTTCGCGGCCATCCCATCAACCTGATCGATCTCGGCGAATACCTGGGGATGGCTCCCGTCGATTACCTCCATCAGGTCAGTTATGTCTTGATCTGTGAATACAGCACGACCACGCAAGGTTTTTTGGTGGTTCAACCCAACATTTTGATTACCAAAGGTTGGGAAGAAATTATCAAACCAGTCGGTGCCCTCTACGAAGATAGCTGTCTGACCGCCATCACCTATCATGAGGGGGTGCCGATTCAGATGTTGGATGTGGAAAAGGTACTCAATGAAATCGTCGGGATCAACATCACCATTTCCCAGGATCTCATCGAAAAAAGCCAAAGCATCGTCCGCAAGGAACACCATATTCTCGCGGTGGATGATTCCAAAGCGGCCTGTTTTCTGATCCGAGCGGTCTTGAACCAAATGGGAATCCGACATACCGTCGTCGATGAAGCCCCAAAGGCGTTGGAAATTTTGGAAAAATCCATCGACGACTCCGGGAAAAGTTCGTTCACCCTGGTGTTCACCGACCTTGAGATGCCCATCATGGATGGATTCACGTTTACCCGAAAACTGAAACAAAACCCCAGGCTGTCTCATATCTACGTCGCGGTCAACAGTTCCCTGAGCAACAAATCCAACGAAGAAAAGGCCCAACAATTGGGAGCGGATGATTTCGTCCCCAAATTCACCCCCGACAATATGGCACGTATCGTCATCGAACAAATCGAGAAATCCACCCGGTCAGCCGGACCCATGGAACGTTGAACATGGTCAAGATTCTCATTGTTGAAGACTCCCGCTCGCAATCGGGTATGATTGTGAACGAAGTCCGGTCTCGGGGAAATCTGCTCCCTCTCCTGGCCGAATCTTTCAGCCAGGCCAAAGAGCTTTTGGAAGCCAACCCGGGGACATTCTTTGCCGCCTTGCTCGACCTCCACCTTCCCGATGCGCCTCATGGAGAAATCGTCGATCTGGTGCTGGAACATGGTGTCGCTTCCATTGTCTTTACAGGAGAATTCAATGACGAACTCCGGGAACGAATGCTTGCCAAACGGGTGGTGGATTATGTCATCAAAGAAAACACTTCCAGTATCGTTATTGTGGTTTCTCAAGTAGAGCGTTTGATTCGCAACCAGGAAATCAAAGTATTGGTCGTGGACGATTCCAGAAGTGCCCGAAAGATGATTGTTGAACTGTTGAAAATTCACAAATTTAAAACCGTGGAAGCAGAAGACGGTGTGATGGCCATGGAAGTCCTGGCCCAGAACCCTGATGTTCTCCTAGTGCTGACCGATTATAACATGCCACACATGGACGGGTTTGAGTTGACCCGCAAGATTCGCCGCTTATACACCAAAAACCAAGTTGCCATCATCGGCCTCTCTTCGCACAGCAACAACCTGCTGTCGGCACGCTTTCTCAAACGCGGTGCCAACGATTTTATCGCCAAACCCTGTCTCACGGAGGAATTCTTTGTCCGGGTAACACAGAACGTTGAAATCATCGAATATATCCACGCCCTGAAAGACGCCGCCATCAAAGATTTTCTCACCGGCTTGCCCAACAGACGCCATTTCATGGATATCGGCGAGAAGTGGCATGCCCATGCCGTCAATACCACCATCACCCTGATCGCCGGGACGATGGATATTGATTTCTTCAAAAAAGTGAACGACACCTACGGGCATGAAGCGGGGGATCTAGTTCTGAAAAGAGTTTCGGCCTTGATCAAACCCCTGGTCGATGGTACCGATTTGGTCGCCCGGGTTGGTGGTGAGGAATTTTCCGTTTTACTGGTCAATAAATCATCGGAGGCGGCCTACGCATGGTTTGAACAATTGCGCACCGAAATCCAGGCAATGGAGATTCCCTATAATGATCACATCCTGCGCGTGACCATCAGCATTGGCGTTTGCCAAACTCCAGGGGAATCCCTGGCAGAAATGCTTGATATTGCCGATAAAAGACTTTACGATGCCAAACGAAGCGGTCGCAACAGAGTCTCTGTTGCCAACTGAAAAAAAATCCATGCCCAATGCAGTCGCTTTGCGTGAGGAGGCGTTATGAATGCCAGGGAAAGGTATGAAATATTTTATCGCAACGCCATGGATGATAAGGAAGCGTTCTGGAGAGAGCAGGCGCAGTTGATCGATTGGGAAACCCCCGTTTCCCAGGTGTTGGATTATAGCAACCCTCCGTTTGCTAATTGGTATCCTGGTGCCACCCTCAACCTGTGTTACAACACGCTGGATCGGCATTTGGAACAACGGGGCGATCAAAATGCCTTGATCTGGGTTTCCACCGAGGTGGATAAGACGGAGGCATTCACCTATCGTCAACTGTACGAATGGGTCAATCAGGCGGCAGCGGTTTTTCGGCAGATGGGGGTACAAAAAGGGGATAGAATTCTCATTTATATGCCGATGATTCCGCAGGCCGTGGTTGCCATGCTGGCCTGTGTTCGCATTGGTGCCATTCATTCGGTAGTTTTTGGTGGTTTTGCCGCCCATGCCCTGGCCTCCCGCATCAACGACGCCACCCCCAAGCTGATCGTCACGGCGGATGCGGGTATCCGTGGTGGCAAAATTGTCCCCTACAAACCTTTGTTGGATGCCTCCTTCAAGCAAATCACCATTCCCAAACCCAACGTACTCATCGTCCATCGGGATTTGGTCCCCAAATCGCCGCTGGGTGTGGGCGAGTGGGATTGGGATCAGGAAATCGCGTTGAACGCCAAGGCGCATATTCCTCCTGTCGCTGTGGACTCGCGCCACCCGTCCTATATTCTTTACACGTCCGGCACCACGGGGGTTCCCAAGGGGGTACAGCGGGATACCGGCGGACATGCGGTTTCCATGCGGGCTTCCATGAAACATATCTATGATCTGCGACCGGGTGAGGTGATGTTTACCGGATCCGACATCGGTTGGGTCGTTGGTCACTCCTATATCGTTTACGCCCCTTTGCTGACTGGGGCGACGACCATCCTTTATGAGGGATTGCCCATCCGTCCCGATCCTGGCATTTGGTGGTCTATTGTTGAAAAATTCAAAGTCACCATCATGTTTACATCGCCGACGGCGATAAGGTTGTTGAAAAAAACCGGCCCGGAGTGGATTCAAAACCATGACCTTTCCTCCCTGCGCTATCTGTTTTTAGCGGGGGAACCGCTGGATCGGGAGACCCACCGCTGGATTTCCAGCACGTTAAACGGCCAGGTGATCGATAATTATTGGCAGACGGAGACGGGCTGGCCGATTCTTGCCAATCATGCCGGATTGGGTTTGATGGCGACCAAATTTGGTTCTCCTGCGGTTCCCGCCTATGGTTTTGACTGCCATTTGGTGGATGAACGGACCGGTGCGCCGGTCAAGGCCAATGAGAAAGGGTCATTGATGATTAAACCGCCATTGCCGCCGGGATGTATGACCACCGTTTGGGGCAATGATCAGCGGTTTCTCGACACCTATTTTTCGCGGTTTGAAACCTTGATGTATGCCACCTTTGACTATGCCATGCGGGATGAGGATGGCTATTATTTTATCATGGGGCGGGATGATGATGTCATCAATGTCGCCGGTCACCGGTTGGGGACTCGTGAGATTGAGGAAATTCTTTGCACCCATCCTCAGGTTTCCGAAGCGGCTGCCGTGGGGGTCAAGGATGCGGTGAAGGGGCAAGAGATTGTCGCGTTTGTCGTCGTCTCCCGCGACGGAACACCGCCGGAGGGGCAGGAATTGAAAGATTTGATTTCCCAGGAAATTGGTGCCATTGCGCGCCCCAAGGAGATCTACCGGGTTGCGGGTCTTCCCAAAACCCGGTCAGGCAAGGTACTGCGCCGATCGATCCAGGCGATGGCCGAGGGACGGGATCCGGGTGATCTGCCGACCATCGATGATGCGGCGGTATTGGATCACATTAAAAAAGCGATGGAAGCAACAAATTATTAAAAGAAAAAAGGGGTCTGGGGGATTGCCCCCAGGGTTTTGACTTTGCTTTTGACGTTGTTTTTGACCTTGCTTTTCACGCGCCCCTTATCCCGAAGCATTTTTTTTCGCGCCTTTTGTTTTTGCGAAAAAAAATGCGCAGGACGCGCGCCTTGGTTTGCCATACTTGCGCGGTTTTTGCGCAAGTATGGCAAACACAATGCAATGTTGAAGATGCTAAAACATGGCATTATGCTTGATATTTTTCGCAAAAGGCGCGAAAAATATCAAGCTAAGGCGTGCGCCCTGCGCATTTTTCCCTCAAAAGAAGAAACATCGGGAAAAATGCTTCGGGATAAGGGGCGCATGAAAAACAAAGTCAAAAGCAAAGTCAAAACCCTGGGGGCAATCCCCCAGACCCCTTTTTTCTTTTAATCATTTATTTTTGGAATGAATCGCCTGTGCTACGGCCTGTGCCACAATACCCACAATACGTGGATCCAGAGGAGAAGGGAGAATGGCATCCACGCGCGGTTCGGTGACACTCCGCGCCAGGGCAAAGGCGGCGCAAATCTTCATATGATTGGTGATTCTTGAAGCCCTGGCATCCAGGGCACCCCGAAATACACCCGGGAAAGCAAGCAGATTGTTGACCTGATTGGGCGTGTCACTCCGTCCGGTACCAACAATGAACGCACCGGAAGCATAAGCCAGGGAAGGTTCGATTTCCGGTATGGGATTGGCCATGGCCAATACGATGGGTTTTTCAGCCATAGTTTTTACCATCTCCCCGGTCAACAACCCACCCTTGCTCACACCGATGAACACATCCGCCCCCCGAACTGCATCGGCAAGAGTCCCTGTCACTCCTGATCGATTGGTCATGGCTGCAAGTTTCATTTTAAAAGGACTGTTTTGAATGTCGGGACGGTCCCGGGCCAGGATTCCTCTGGAATCGCACACCAAAATCTCCCGAACGGGTTGGCACATGGAAGGATCATAACCAACACACAACAGAAGTTCCGAAATGGCCGTTCCGGCAGCACCGGCACCACACACAACGACTTTCAGATCCTGTAAAGATTTTCCCGCCAAACTGCTGGCATTGATCATGGCTGCCAAAAGCACGATCGCGGTACCATGCTGGTCATCATGAAACACGGGTATGCCAATATCCTGGAGTGCCTGCTCAATTTCAAAACAACGTGGCGCAGCAATATCTTCCAGATTGATGCCACCGAAGACTGGAGCAATGTTACGTACCAAATTGATAATCTCAAAGGTGTTTTGCGTATTGACGCAAATGGGAAAGGCATCTATCCCTGCAAACTGTTTAAAAAGCAGTGCCTTACCTTCCATCACCGGCAGTGCCGCTTCAGGCCCAATGTTACCCAATCCAAGAACTGCCGAGCCATCGGATAAAACAGCTACGGTATTACCTTTGATGGTGAGATCGTATGCCAAGACGGGATTCTCGGCAATGGCGTTGCAGACACCCGCCACTCCGGGGGTATAGACCAAGGACAAGATATTTTTGTCAGTCACCTCGATCTTCGGCGTAACCGACAGCTTGCCCGCAAGTTTCTTATGCAATGCAATGGATTCATCGTAAAGATGGTTGGACATAACATTCCTTCCCAAAATGGTTTGAGTCGAGCCTGAAAGTGATGGCTTATTGATTAGGACAAAAAAAGTCTCATTTAGTTCCATTGAAAGCCCCTGTTCACATCGAATCCCTGTCAATGATAAAATCCAGATCGGGGATCATGACGTGTTATAACCAAGTAAATGTCAGTATTTTTGAATTCATGTTTTTTTAATCCAAGGGTCGATGGCCGGAACTTATCAGGACTATTTTTGTCTAAATTTGCATGGGACCAGGGAACAACCTGCCAAGACGTTTTGATGAATGGCTTCTTAACGAACTTTCTACCCATCTGGTGTTTCGGAGGCTTCTAATGGACATTATCTCAACGACAGACCCAATCAGTTTTAAAGACCTTCACGGTCATACCGAAGGGCTTCCCTGTTTTGTCGATGGACAAGGAGACGATTATCTGACCGTACATTTTGAATCCGAGGCCAACCGCCAAGAATATCTGGCCATCCCCAAAGAACCGTCCACCTTGGATCTCTCCAACGCAACCGATGAGTGGGTGGATGAGGGTTGATCAAAGATGGCGGTATCGATGTCGGCCTGGACGATTTTAAACTCTGAAAATGGTGTGGGAGATCCGCAAATGAAATCTTATTTTTCTCAGGGTGCGATGCGCCCTTCATCTCGGAAGTTTGGGAAGAACCAACGCAACCATGTTCAACCTGCCTCAACAAGTGCCGAACATGTTCGGCAATCCAGAAAAGACCGACTGGATCAGGAGATTTTTGATCTTCATCTGTTCGGATTCGGAGCTTGCGGTTGAGTGGCGTACAAACCTCAAGATTGAACCCTTGGGACCGGGAACATCCAGAAAATTGGCTGTTCCCGGTATACTACGAAAGCTTGATCCACATCGTTGATAACCTGGAGAATGCAGTGTTCAGGATTGGAATGTTGACAGACTATGGCATCGTGATCTTGACGCAAATTGCTTCAAGCCCAGAAAAATGGTCCAGTGCTACGGATATAGCAACCGCATTGGTCATGCCCATCCATACCGTTGCCAAAGTTTTAAAGACCCTGCATCAAGGTGGATTCCTGGAATCACGACGCGGAAAACAGGGAGGTTACCGGCTGGCGAAATCACCCAGAGAGATATCCGTCAGGGCCATTTTTGAGGCTTTTGAAGGGCAGTTGCGTGTGACAGAATGTGCAATCCCTTCCGACCCATGTCAGCTTTCCTCGAAGTGTCACATGGCGCGACATTGGCGCGTCATCAATGAAGTCATTCGGCGTACTCTTGATGACATTTCTCTCGAATTTCTCCTCCAGCCTGAACCGGTTGGGTGGGTGGGGTTTGTCGGTCGTTCCTCCAATCTGGAACGGGATTGTAAAAGGTTGCCGGTGCGTCTCATTCAGGCAATTACAGCAGAATCCTCAACAGGATCTAAATAAAGAGCAATGGCTTCTCGAATGTTGTGCAGGGCATCCCCCCGAGAGTCGCCTTCGCTGATGCAGCCCGGCAGAGAAGGGACGATGGCCGTATATCCCCCTTCATCACTGGGTTCCAGGACAACCACGATTTGCATCGATACCGCCTCCCATTGTCAGAACGTGGCCACACCCTAAGCCTTTTTCTCACCCTTCGCCCAACTATCCCGCAAAGAAACGCTCCGGTTAAAAACCAAATGACCCGGTTTGGAATCACAAGAATCCAAGCAAAAATACCCCAGTCGCTCAAACTGAAAATGCTCCCCCAGTTGCGCCCGAGCCAAACTCTCCTCCACCGGACGATCCGCAAGAACCGTCAAGGAACCCGGATTGATATGATCCAAAAACGTCCCCCCCCCCTTATTGTCGGTAGGCTGTGGAACTGAAAATAAACGATCATAAAGATGAACATGCGCCTTGCCATGACGCTGGGCAGATACCCAATGAATCACCCCCTTGACCTTGCGCCCCTCTGGAGCCTTGTTCATCGTGGCCCAATCAACCTGGCAATGCAGCGTTTCAATCGCCTGCGTCTGCGGATTGCGCGTCACACGCTCACAACGAATCACATAGGCATGGCGTAACCGAACCTCACCCCCCAAAACCAACCGTTTATACCCCTTGGGAGGATTCTCAGCAAAATCATCCCGCTCGATAAAAATCTCCCGCGTCAACGGAACCATCCGCGTCCCAAATGCCTCACTCTGTGAATGGTTGGCCACCATCAACTCTTCCAAATGATCCTCAGGAAGATTTTCCAATACCACCCGAAGAGGATCCAATACCGCCATCGCCCGCGGGGCGTTAATCTCTAAATCCTCCCGCAAACAATTCTCCAAAAGTGCCATCTCAACATGATTGGGAGCCTTGGTAATGCCAATCAAACTGCAAAAATTGCGTATGGATGCCGGGGTATATCCCCGACGCCGTAACCCGGCAATGGTGGGAAGACGCGGATCATCCCAACCAGAAACATGCCGCTGTTGTACCAAAGTGGTGAGTATGCGCTTGCTCATGACGGTAAACTCAAGCTCAAGACGCGAAAACTCAATCTGCTGCGGATGACACCCAATCTCCTCCTTAAGCTGATCCAAAATCCAATCATAAAGAGGACGATGATCCTCAAATTCCAACGTACACAATGAATGGGTAATCCCCTCCAAAGCGTCGGAAATGCAATGGGTATAATCATATGTGGGATAAATACACCAGGCATCTTTCGTTTGATGATGATGCGCCCGGCGAATGCGATACAAAGTAGGATCGCGCATGTTAATGTTGGGTGATGCCATGGAAATCTTCGCCCTGAGGGTGTGCGAACCATCAGGATATTCGCCAGCACGCATGGCCCGAAACATAGCCAGATTCTCCGCCACGCTACGGCTGCGATAAGGACTCTCCTGACCCGGTTGCGTGAGCGTGCCACGATAGGTGCGCATATCCTCGGCGCACAGGCTACAGACATAAGCCATACCCTTTTGAATCAACACCTCCGCCAGCTCATAAAGACGCCCAAAATAGTCGGATGCAAAATAAAGATGACTCCCCCAATCAAACCCCAACCAACGGACATCCTCCTGGATGGAATGAATATAGGCCATCTCTTCCTTTTCAGGATTGGTATCATCAAACCGAAGGTGGCATCGGGCGTTGGAATATTGGGTGGCAATGCCAAAATTCAGGCAGATGGATTTGGCATGGCCAATATGCAACATACCATTGGGTTCCGGGGGAAAACGGGTGACAACCCGTCCACCATTGAGATTTCGCTCAATGTCCTGTTCAATGATCGTGCGAATGAAATCAATCGGTTTTTTATCGTCGGGTCCAGACATTTAAGGCAAACCTATTGGATTGGAGTTTGGCTTCTCGGTGGGAAATGTTACCCTGCTTGCTGCCGTGTTGAAAATGAATTATGACGACGAGAACTTTCTTTTTTTAACTTGTGGTAGACAGCAAAGACCCTTAGGCAAAAAAAATGCCCATATCCATTAAAAATTTCGCAGGGAAATCGTATGTCGCAACTCGTTGAATTCTTACCTGTTCTGGTGTTCTTCCTGGTCTATCAATGGACCGATATGGTCACCGCTACCATGGCGTTAATGGCCTCCATGTCATTGTTTTGTCTCATGGAATGGATGGTTCGGAGAAAATTGACACGCGCACGCTTGTTGGCGTTGGTTTTGGTGCTACTCTTTGGTAGTGCCACCGTGTTGACACGCAATGCACTCTTTATCCAATGGAAACCGACGATCCTGCAATGGATCCTAGCCGTGGCGTTCCTGGGAAGCCATGTCGTCGGCGGAGGAAAAGTGTTGATTCGCCGACTGATGGAAAACAATGTGACGTTGCCTGATGCCATTTGGATCCGACTCAACTTGGCATGGGTCGTTTTTTTTCTCCTCTCCGGTGCGATGAATCTCTATGTCGCCTGGAGCTTCAGCGAAGAAATATGGGTCCGTTTCAAACTATTTGGCTTGATGGGGTTGACCATCATCTTCGCCCTGCTCCAGGGAGCTTACATGATCCGACATGCTCAAGAAAATAAGCCTGGAGAATGATGCCACCATGAACAGCGGTAGACGCACCTCCCCCAGGATAGGCCGCAACATTTTATGGTTGGCCTGTCTGATCGTCACCCTCTGGCTGCCGGGTGGGAAAATCGCCAATGCGACAGATTGGATCCAGTCTGAACAACCTGGGCACCATGACAATCGACAAATCCTCCCATTCTTGCACCGAATGGTGGGCGATTGTGAAACAAAAGGGTGGTACGGAAAAGCACTGACCTATCAAACACGATTACTGGTTGGCCTGACCAAACATTGGGGGGAAAATCATCCACAAGTTTTACGCGAATCCATCCGAAAATCCCGTCTGCTGCTGCGGGATGGCCGTCTGAAGGAGGGGGAAAAAACACTGGCAACGCTGGAAAATCATGTGCGCAGTGTCTTGGGTGAATATCATGTCGAAACCGCCATGATCCGCCTGTATCAGGCGCAATTGGCGTTGTACTTCCCAGGAGGGGCGGGGAATGCGCTCCGATGGATCGATGCCGTCATCCCCGTCTTGGAACGATCCCTGTGGCCCGATCATCCCCAGCGCATCGAAGCCATGATGGTGCGGGGACGCGCATTGTCATCTCTGGGACGAAAAAAAGAGGCCGAAAAGGTTTTTACAGACTTGTTGGCCCATTGTATGACCCATTTTGGTCCACGGGATCGCTCGGTCGCCGAAACTTTGAGCGAAATGGGATGGAATCGGATTCGGATGGGCCGTGATCAAGAAGGGGTGGGTGATCTTGAGCGCGGATTGGCTATTTTTGAACAAAATGATCACCCTATGGCTTTCAATAACCGCATGACCCTTTTGGGGCGGTTGGCGGAAGGGTATCTTCGCGGAGGAAAACGGATTCAAGCCCATGCGATCTTGGAAAAAGTTTTGGCCGAAATGGAAAAAAAACAGGGGAGCAGCCATAAAGCCTTGGCAAAACCTTTGACCGATCTGGGGATGGTGGAATTGGAACTGGGGCGGTTGCCGCAGAGCGAAACCCATTTAAAACGGGCGTTGGCTCTGGTGCAACAAGGGGAGACACGGGACCATCCCCAGGTGGCGTTTATTTTGGTCAACCTGGGCGATTTGTTTGGCAAACAGGGGAAAGAAAAAGAACAGGAACATTATTTTGCCGAGGCCCAATCCGCAGCGGAAGGCTTCTTTGCCGGAGATACCGTGGGTTTGGCCAACTGGTTGGCCAGCATGGCGATCATTCTGCATCAGGGGGGGCATCAAAAACAGGCCGACGCTTTGTTTTCCCGATCATACCAACTTTTGGAAACGGCCTTGGGCAAAGATGATCCAGCCGTGGTAGGGGTGCGGGAATCCTTGTCGCGTTTGTCCCAGACCAAAACAGAAAAAGGGGGAAATACTGCCACCCAAAAAGTGCCTTTGATTGCGGCAGAACCCTTTGAACCTGGAAAAGACGAGTCGCGTCGCGAACTGGCACAACGCAGGCGATTTTTGATGGATGCCTTCAAATTGACCGGGCCAGAACAGGATGCGTGGGATCATTTCACACCCCCTCCTCCCCGATCCGTGCCACCGTTGCCAAAGGAAAAAACGGCTGGTAAAGACTGGATCGTCCCCGAACCCCTGCCAAAAAAATCTCACGTCGTCTCAGAACAAGATTAGCCCGAAGATCACTCCTTGGGAGGGCTGCCTGATGGAGGAATCTTCTCCTGAGGCCAATGGGCATCGACCAATCGCGCCAGAGAATCGACGCGCTCGCCTTGGGTCGCCGCTTGTTGGCGCAAAGTCGCCGTTTGCGTCTCCATCTCTTTCAGACGCCCCTGTTGCACAACGATTTCCTGTTCCAGTTGTTTCATGTGTTGCGATTGACGGCCCAGTTTTTCTTGAAACATCGCTTCCAGTGCCGTTTTTTCCTGGGTCGCCTCCAACAATTTCTTGTTCAGAGTCTCTTCAAGATCGAACGTGTCTTGGAGTTCTTCGTGGGACATGGCGGATGTCGAGAAAAAACTCTCGGTTGTTTGTCCCGCCGTCTGCAAGGATTGTTGGATCGTTTTGATTGCCTGATCCAGAGTTGCGGTACGTTCTTTTCTTTCCCGTTGCTCGCGTTCCTGCTCTTGGATGGCTTGGGCCAGGTTGTCTTTAGCGGCCTGAAGAGTGGTTCGCGCCTCAATGAGACGGAGTTGCTGGATCTCGTTGGAATATTCCAAATGCTTGCGGTAGCTTCTCGCGGCTTCGATGGTCTGTTGACCATGGTTGTCAAGCCATGCCTGATAGATCACCTGCGCCCCCCGTTCCGACTGCTCCGCCTCCTGGAGCAACCGTTTGATGGTAATCCGCATTTGGAGTTGTTCTTGAATCGCTTGTTTTTCCAACTGTTGCACCCGTCTTGCCGCCTCTTCCCCTTTTGTGACCGCTTCATCCATATCTTCGTAACCCATGGATTGATTGGACCAGGCGGTTTCACCAATCGCTTGATACTGTTGTGCAACCTTTCGGGTCTGACGTATAGTTTCCTGGGCTGTGATCCAAGCCGATTTTCTTTGTTGATCCAATAATTTCGCCTTGGCAAAAGCGATGCGACTCTTTTGCAAGGCATTGGCCATGGCAAACGTGGGCGAAGGTGGCAGCGTGGGGATGGCCTGGTCGATGGGAGCCGATAAGGCGGGGGCCATCAGGGGAAAAAACACGACCAGGGTGGATAACAAAGTGGCGGATGATTTTATCATGGCGTCCCCATGGGGTTGCTCAGGGTGTCGGGATTGAACGAGGTTCCATGGGTATGGACTACCCGGTTTTATGCGCCCTGGGATGGGCGGCATCGTAGATACGGGCCAAGCCAACGCGGTCCAGATGGGTATAGCGTTGGGTGGTGGAGAGGCTGGTGTGTCCCAACATTTCCTGAATGGACCGAAGGTCGGCCCCTGCCTGAAGCAAATGGGTGGCGAAGGCGTGGCGCATGGCATGTGGGGTTATTTTTTCAGGGAGACCGAGCCAGCGGCGGCGGTGCTGTACCAATCTTTGGATTTGCCGCGGATTGAGGCGACGTTGTTGTTCGGGCCATTTTTGGCCAATGAACAGCGGCGATTCCGGTTTGAGCGAACCGATTATTTTCGCCAAATGTTCCAGATAATAGTCCAAAGTTTTGATAGAAACATGGCTCAAGGGGACAATCCGTTCCTTGTTCCCTTTGCCGATGACCCTGACCTCCTGGGCTTGGAGGGACAACCGCCCATGGTCCAAACCGCAGAGTTCACTGATACGCAATCCCGACCCGTAAAGCAATTCCATGACGGCGGCATCGCGGGCGGCAATCCAAGGCTGGTCGATCTGGTGTTCCGCTTCACCGGGGGCGGGGGTTTCGATGAGACGAATCGTCTCCTCTTCGCTGGGGGCGCGCGGGAGACGGATGCCGGTTTTTGGCGTGGCGATCAATTTAGCCACATTGTTTTCCATCAAACCATGGCGTTGCAAATAGACAAACCAAGCACGGATGGCGGCAATCCGACGTTGCATGGTGGTTTTCGCCAATTTTTCCCGCAAGCATCGCCCCAGGTAGGCGCGTAAATGGGTGGGACGGATGGTGGCGGCGATGGCTACGGTCAACGCATGGCCGTTGGTCTCCTGCCAAAACCGGGCAAAATGGATTAAATCGCGACGATAGGCTAGACAAGTGTTTTTGGCAGCACCTTTTTCCACTTCAAGGCTGGTGAGAAAGGGATCAAAAGGAAAGGGATCGCGCACGGTATCCATGAGATGAAATGGCCTCTTGGGCTGAATGGGGTCAGGGCTGGAGTTCCCCCCCTTCGTCGTCTAATTGCAACGATCTCGTCGCAATAATCTCGCCAGATCTTTGATCCATTCTCAGGTTTGGGCCGACAAGAAAATCTGCGGCCAAAATCTGCTGGCACCATCACCCTCTTTGGATTAGACTGTAAGGAAATTGTTTGTCGGGCTTGACCATCCATAAACCAAGGAGAAAACCATGTCCCCCGCTTCTACCCTTTTGGGAGTGCTGCTCCTTTTGCTGGCCAGCCCCGCCTTCGCCCATACCGGAGTCGGTCAGGTCGGTGGTCTTACCGCCGGTTTTTCCCACCCAATCCATGGTCTGGACCACATCTTGGCGATGGTGGCGGTCGGTGTTCTGGCGGCACAACAGGGGGGGCGTTCTCTGTGGGCCATCCCTGGAACCTTTGTGGCCATGATGATCTTCGGGGGCATACTGGGAATGACCGCCGCATCCGTCCCGTTTGTTGAATTGGGGATTGCCGGTTCGGTCGTCATCCTTGGGGTCGTCATCGCCCTTGGGGGCCAAATGCCGATGGTCGCAGCCATGATCCTGGTGGGAAGCATGGCCATCTTTCACGGACATGCCCATGGAACCGAAATGCCGGTCAACGCCGTAGGCATCACGTACGGCCTTGGCTTTGCTGGTGCCACCACGATACTCCATGCGGCGGGAATCGCCCTCACCGTGGGCATCAAGAAAACCCTTGAAACCATCGCACCGATGGCCATCCGCCTCGGCGGTGGTGCCATCGCGGTCGTGGGATCTACCCTGTTCGCCACATAACCTGTTCGGTACGCTGGTTCAGCATGAATCCGAACAATCGGTAGCTTTCAATCCTGAATGCCCACGTTTCCGGGTACGGTTGTCGGCTACCGATTGTGATAGCTGGCATTCTCGCTGTCACATCCGAACGGCAAATACCTCGTCCAGGGATTGGGCATCCACAAAGCGAAGACTCCACGCCTCTAGGGTAGGCAAATCGGCATTGGCGATTTTTCCGTTGGCCCAAGTCGGTACGGTGCCAAAACGTCGTTGCAACAGGCGCAGCAAAAGCGCGGCTTCGCCTTCCTGACGACCTTCCTGACGACCTTCCTGACGACCTTCCTGACGGCCTTCCTGTTTTCCCTTTGTAATCATTTCCTGTGCAAATAGGGACATCATCGTCATTTCCTCCTCAGGACGTACCCTGCGAATGATTTCACGCACCATCCGCTCATCGTAGCTGCGGTAAGTCTCGACCACATAGCGCATAAGAAACCGAAAATCCTCATACGAGACTCCGACCAGGGCCTCGACCAACAACTCTTTCACCTGAATCTGCTGACCATCCCGGGTCGCATATTTCGCCGCCAACAGCCACGCCCGCAAGTTGGGCTGACGCGAGAGCTGCCGATCATCAATCTGGCCCAGATCCAGCACCGTGTACCGAAAATTCAATAGATACGGACGCCAACCTTCTTCGGCATCCACCAGGGCCAAAAATTCATCGGGAACTCGCCATACGGTCGCGCCATGGTAAAACACAAAGGGGATGATGGCTGGAAGAGAGACCCAATCTGGATTCTCGCGTTCCCATTGTTTCAACGCCTCGACCATATATTTCAGCAATTGCCAGCAGATATGAACATCTGGGGAACTTTTATGTTCAATCAGCACGTACAACAACGCGGCCCGGCCAGTGATCGTCTTAACCCGGTAAAGCCGATCCGTCAGGTGGACACGCAACGTCTCATCGACGAACGAACCCTCCACCAACTCTGGCGGATCATCGGACAGCATCGCCACCACCTCTTTTGGCAACCGTTCCCGCAGCAAGGTTCCCGCCGTTTCTGGGTCGGAGAGTAAAGCCTTCAGGAATCGGTCGTGCGGGTGAATAATATCAGTCATAGCCAATCCCCAGGAGAAACATCCGCATGAAGTCACTGGATCATCATGTCAATCCTGAACGCCCATGTTTTCAGGTACAGTTGTCGGCTACCGGTTGTGATGGCGGGCATTCTCGCTGTCACATCCGAACGGCAAAGACCTCGTCCAGGGATTGGGCATCCACGAAGCGAAGACTCCACGCCTCTAGGGTAGGCAAGTCGGCATTGGCGATTTTTCCGTTGGCCCAAGTCGGCACGGTGCCAAAACGTCGTTGCAACAGACGCAGCAAAAGCGCGGCTTCGCCTTCCTTCCGGCCTTCCTTATGGCCTTCCTTATGGCCTTCCTGTTTTCCTTTTGTAATCATTTCCTGTGCAAATAGGGACATCATCGTCATTTCCTCCTCAGGACGTACCCTGCGAATGATTTCACGCACCATCCGCTCAT
>PEAO01000054.1 GCA_002753615.1 Magnetococcales bacterium DCbin2 | reverse complement strand
AACCCTGGGGGCAATCCCCCAGACCCCTTTTTCTTTTTAATAATTTTTTAGGACAAGTGAGCCTTTTCCCTGGACTCCCATCCCTTGGGATGTTCAACTGCCCTCCCCGATCCATCACGCAAGATGCTGGAGTCACCATGGAAACCAAAGAACAAGAATTTATCTACGGAATCAACCCAGTATTGGCGTTATTAAACTCCAGTCAACGCCCGATCGAATCCATGGTAGCGTTAAAAGGGGGACGGGGAGAAAAGTTTCAACAAGCCCTGCTTCTTGCCAAAGAACGCGGCATCCGCCCCCGTTTGGTGGACCGCCAAGCCTTGGATCGTCTCACCGGAACAGCCACACACCAAGGGGTCGCGGTCCGCGTCGGAGTGCGCATACAACCCTCATTTGATCAATTGTTGCAACGCCTGACACCAAACGCCCCAGACCTTCTCATTATCCTCGATGGCGTTGAAGACCCCAGAAATCTGGGAGCCATCCTCCGAACCGCCGAAGCCTTCGGTGCCCTCGCCGTCGTCCTCCCCAAAGACCGTGCGGCACCACTCTCTGGAGCCGCCATCAAGGCCTCCGCCGGGGCAGCGGAACGAATAGACACCATCCGCGTCACCAATCTGGCCCGCGCCATGAAAGAACTCAAAACACGCGGCGTCCAAATGATCGGACTGGACGCCGACGCACAACCATCCTTGAATGATCAAACATTCCAGGGTTCCATCGCCCTGATCCTGGGCAACGAGGGAAAAGGGCTGCGACGCCTGACCAAGGAGAATTGCGACCTTCTGGTATCCATACCCATTCAGGGTGGTGCAGGCTCCCTAAATGTCTCCGTCGCCTGCGGCATCGCCTGCCATCAGTCTCGCAGCCGTCAAACCACCATCACTGTCCCACCATCATGAATGCCGACCAGATGTAGGGAGCGGACCATTCGGGGGAATCAATCATTTTTAACTGGGACTCCCGCAACGCCTGATGGGGACTCTTCCCCTGGTTCAGACGCTGATACATGTTGGACATGAGTTCCTGAGTGCCGGCGTCGCTCACCTCCCAAAGGGAGGAGATGACCGACTGGACACCCGCCTCCTGAAACGCACGCCGTAACCCATAAACCCCTTCACCCTCGTGGATTTCACCCAGCCCCGTCTCACAAGCGGAAAGTACCGCCAATCGCGTACCGGAAAAATCGCGGCCCATCACCTCCAACGCCGTCAGTACACCATCATTATCGGTATCCATTTCGCCCAAAAACTGGGCATTGGTGTTGATCCCCGCAAACGCCAGTCCAGAACGCAACAAGGGGTTGTCCCCAGGAGGAACCATCTGGATATCGGCACTACGCTGCAACTTTAACAGACGCTTTCTCAAATTATCGTCCGGTTTGAGGAAAAATCCATGCGTGGCGATATGCAAGATTTCGGGCGGCTCTGTCAGTTCCGAAATAACCTTCTCCTGGGCGGCGTTCTGGGTATAGGTCTGATTTCCCTTTTGACCCGTTTTGGAAATCTCAGAGATCAATTCCCCCTCCTTTTGCGCCCCCGGCAGGGGATCAAACCGCAAACCACGCATACCGGATGAAAAAGCACGCAGACCCGTTTTGAGCGAAGCAGAGCGTCTTTGCTTCAATTCGGAGACGGGTGCGCTTGAGGCAACAATCTGATCATAATTATAATCAGGTCCTGCAAGAATCAAATACTGTCCCCTCGCGGACGGAACATCCGAAGGGATCAGATCCCGACTGGAACTGAGGAGATGCAGGTCGGTACTTTGGGTGATATACTTTCCCTGTCCATCCACCATGGCAGGGAACGGCAAAATATGAAGAATGCCATCGGGGACCAGATACACCGATTGCCGGACGCCGATCCGCTTGGCAATGGGCTGCCAGATCAACCCATAAACCGTCTGGCCCATGGCGATCAGATCCTCTTTATCAGCCTCCTCATCCTGGATGATGGTGCGATAGTCGAGTACCGCTTTTTGAATCGCCTCCAGTCGGGGATAAACAACAAAATCAAACTGGGCCTTGTCCTTGTTTTTGATGAGAAGTCCCGCGAGCAATTTTTCCTCGTTTCCATCCTTGAAAACTAAAAAATCTACCAAAACCGAATCGTTGGGAAGGTTATCGATGAGTTGCTTGACAACCACATCGCCAATGGAACGGCGAAAACGTTTGCTGTGTTGCCCCAGTTGCATCTGTAGATTGTTAATTTTCTCTTCCAGTCCCTGGATGCGAACAAGGTGGGTATCCACCGTTTCTGGGGTGGGGCCGGACAGGGTTAGAGAGGCTAAATCCTTGCGCGCCTGGGCAAGATCCTTGCTGGTGGCTTGCAACTGTGGATCCTGGGAAAGATGGGAAACCTGTTGAATCTCCGAGGTGATTTTAAGGAGAATTCCTTTACGTTTCAGACCAATATCCAGGGCTTCCCGCCCAGCCGTGGCGGTGTCCAGATGGGACAGACTGGACATATAGCTATCGAGTTCGGGACGATGCAGACGGATCGTCCCTTCCCGGGCACTGTCCCCGGCGGTCCAAAGCATCCGATTCAGAAACTCAGTCCTCCTGGAAAACCCCTCCTGCCGTATCTGAAACGCCCCCTCAAAATTAGACCCCTTTTCAAGTACCTTGGCCAAGGTGTTGATGGTCTCAAAGGTATAGGGGTGGTGTTTACCTAGAATTTGATCGTCCAGGGACAAAGTTTTTTTCAGAAGTTCCTCGGCCTCTTTTTCGCGTCCCATATCATGGTAGAGACTTGCCAGATCATGCATGGAACGCAAGGTGTCCATATGGTTCGGTCCCAACACTTTGGACCGCTGGGCCAGGGCTTTTTGGAACAACGCTTCCGCCTCCTTGAGCTTTCCCAGCTTTTGGGTGGTTCGAGCCAGATTGTTCAAAGCCTTCAGGGACCGTTGATGCCCCTCCCCAAGGGTCTCGCCCCAGATGGCTAGAATTTTTTCAAACAAAGGGAGTGCCTTGGCATATTCCTCCTTGAGCAGGTAGAGATAGGCCAGATTGTTGATGATCGCCACCGTATCGGAATGTCGTGGCCCTAAAACCTGACTCAGGGTGTCGATGGCCTGCTGGTACAGCGGCTCCGCTTTATCAAAATTACCCTGGCTTTCGTGGAGGAGGGCCAGATTGTTTTGGGCCGTCAGGGTTGTGGGATGACGCTTACCAAAAACCTGTTCCGACAACGTAGCCGCTTGGCGCAACAAGGGCTCGGCATTGTCATAAAGCCCCTCCGTCTCCAACATCTGCCCCAGATTGTTGAGGACAGTGATGGTGGTGGGATGCCTTTCGCCAAACACTTTTCTATAACCACCGAGTGCCTCGTTCAACTCCTTCTCGGCATCGTCAAACAGCCCCTTCTTTTCTTTGACACTCGCCAGATCTGTCAGGGCCGTCAGGGTGCTGGGATGCTCGGAACCCGATTTGGCCTTGGTCTCCTCATAAAGGGTCGTGGCAAGGGCCTGCGCCTGGTCAAGCTCCCCCGAATCCAAAAGGACGCGGGATAAAACGGTGCGGGCATCGGCCTGGAGGAAACTCAACCCTACGGGATCGCCCTTGATGGTGTCCAGGACCGACTCAAGTATCTTTTTGGCTTCGGGAAAGTGGCCAAGATCCCGGTGAAGACCCGCCAAAGTGATTTGTCCCCCGACAACCTTGGGGTCTTGTTTGGGGAGGACGTTGGCCAAAATAGACAAGGGCGGTTGGAGTTCCTGGAGGGCGCGATCAAAATGACCCTGCGCTCTCAAAATCTCGGCAAATTGTTGCCAACATGTGGCCGTTTCTGGATGCGTAAACCCATAGGTTTGCGCCACCAACGGGCAGGTCGCCCGGAGAATCTTTTCACCCTCTCCAGTGTTGCCCAGGTTTTTATAGACCCGGGCCAGGGCCAGTTCGGTTTGCAGTTTCAGGGGATCGTTGGGGCCAAACCCCTTATTAGCACTTTCAGATATCTGCCGGTATCTGGCGATGGCATCATCAAGTTGCACGCGGCTTTCTTTCAGTTCGGCCAGCAACGTTTGGGCGGCCAACGTTTCAGGATGCGTATCACCCAACACCTTTTTGCCAAGGTCCGCCGATTGTTGGAAAAGCGGTTCGGCGATATCCAGTTGTCCATTTTGGACATGAATGTTACCCAGTTCGCGCAGAGTCAGAATGGTTGCGGCATGTTCTTCGCCAAAATTTTTTCTAGTCAGATCCAATGCCTGCTGACCCAAAGCGACCGCTTTGTCAAGATCACCTTCCTGGGCGCGTGCCATCGCTTGTTCCAACAGGTCGGACCAATGGGAAGAGACACCCGCTTGCTCTGGTGGGACAGCCCCCGCCTGCGTCAATTTTTCTTCCACCCATGGGGGAGGCGTCGTCACAAGCTCGCTGATACGCTCGTTGGCAAAAGAGGCCACCGCCACATTTCCCACATTTCCCACATTTCCCTTAGACGCGGCACTCTGGGAAGCCGCCTTGAAATAGGAAAGGGCTTCGCCAGATCTGCCCGCGTCCATAGCAAGAATCCCCAGACGTTTTGCAACTTCCGCGTTTGTAGGGTCCAGCGCATAAGCTTGCGTCAAAGCTTTGAGTACGCCCTGAGAATCCTTGGTGCCTTCGGCGATGATCGCCTGTTTGAGTTCGTCCTGGGCGGACTGTTTCTTCTTGGCGTCGATCTCTTTGGCTACGGGCAACACCAACAACGGGACATACGCATCCTTGGTTTCGACCACCACAGGTTTGTTCCCGACATTTTTATCATCGACATTCTTCCCCCATCGATCCAAGGCAGAAGGGACTTGCGGCAGCGACGCAGGCTTTTTTTCCTCCACCGCAGCAACCACCTGGGGTTGTTGGGAAACACCACGTTTGGCGCGTGTCGTCGATTGCGGAGGCGTCGTTTGGGAATCAAGATGGAGACTGGCCAGTTGGACCAGAGGGGGTTGATTGCCGAGGGCCTTATTTTGGGACAAAAAGGTCTTCATCCCCTTGGACGCCAAATTCACCGCATTGGCTGGCATGGCACTTTTTAACCTGTCCTTGGCCTTTTTGGCATCATCCTGACCTTGTTCGGCGGCGATGGCATACCATTGCAAAGCTTTGACATCATCTTTTTCGACCCCTTTCCCTTTTTCATACAGGGAAGCCAACAAGTATTGTCCCTCTGGATGATTTTGTTCGGCAGCCTTTTCCAACCATTGGGCCGCTTGGACCGGGTTTTCGGCGGTCCCCATGCCAGTCAAAAGCATGGAGGCAAGATTGATCTGCGCCCTGGGATGCCCTGATTGCGCCGCCGATTGAAACCAATGAAATGCCTCCTTGGGGTCGGGTGCGCCGCCGAAACCCGATAGGTACATCGTCCCCAGATAATTCTGTGCCTCTGTGTCTCCCGCAATCGCAGCGGCCTTGGTTTTGTCCAGCAACGAAGATACGCGACGATCACCCTCCGTAGAAGGTTCCATTTCCCAGGTTGTGGAAGCCACGGTGTCGGCCAAGCTCTCCACCGTCGCACGAACCGGGAGATCCTTGGGGGGAGGTTGAACCGATCGTCGCACTCCAGGGGGGGGCTTCTTCTCCAGGGGGGGCTTCTTTTCGGGTGGACTGCTGTGTTGGGCCGCCAAAAGCGGTACCTGATCCGCACGGGGCCACGCCGCCTTGGCAAGACGGGTCCATTCATTGCGGGCAAGAAGATTACCCTGCTCTCCCGCTTTTCTGTAAAGTTCCTGCGCTTTTTCCACATTGGCGGCAACGCCCATCCCCAACTCGTACAAACTACCGAGGAGGTGACTGGCCTGACCATTGCCACGATTGGAGGCAATCTGGATCCAGTGATGGGCTTGTTGCAAATCCTCCGCAACCCCCTGGCCCGTGAGATACAGCATCCCCAAATTGACACTGGCCATAGCGTGCCCTTGTCGCGCCGCCCGTTCGTACCAGGATGCCGCCGTCCGTGGATCGTAGGGTGCCCCAACGCCGGTGGCAAACATGACCCCCATCCGATTTTCCGCCTCACCGGACCCAGCCTTGGCCGCATCCAGAGTTGGCTTGAAGCAACCCATGGCGCAGGGACCGGCAGGCTCGGAGCGGAGCGTTCCGGGGAACGCCAGGAACAAGGTGTACACGAGCAGAAAGACACCACCGGGCAACCGCCAACCCAGTTTGCCAGCAGGGCCATTTCCAGCGACACGGTGGTGTGCGGAGCATGGATCGAAATTCATCAAAACCTCCTGTTCAAGTGGAGGATCATGGGAGGGTTTTCAGCCTAGAATATCTTCACAAGGATGCAATAAACCATTGCGGAAAACAATAGAAAAAGCATCTTTCAACCATTATTTTATGAGTTTCTATAATTTTATTTGTAACATTGTTGTTTGTTTTGTCAGTTACTGTCTGCTCCCTGGAGTATGAGCAAAGTCAACCCATGCGTCACCACTGCCGCAACATATTTGACGACACTTCAGTCCGAAGATCGTATTTTTTTGGCATGGGGACGTTCCACTCTCCCTTGTGCCCATCGTTGCATTCAATGCAGAATATCGTCGCATTACCGTCTACTGCGTTCTTCAATACCGCCACCGTAAGCCGCTTCTCGAAGAATACAAAATTTTTCCCGAAATACCTCCCCGGAAGAAAAACCTATGCCACAACAATCAACCCATTCAGAGCAAACAGGCTTCCCTGGGAACAACAGGAAACCGAACCATTCGGATCCGTTCAGTGCCCAGGAAAACCATTCCCTGGCGTTACCCGATTATGCCGAAACCATCATCCGATTGTTTCGTAAACATTCGTATACCGCCCTACAAAAAGTGTTATCACGCATTTTCCCTTCCGATCTGGCGCGTATTCTTGATGGTTATTCGGAAGATGAGGCGGCCAAGATTTTTTTTGTCATCCCTTCGCACAGGTTGGCCGCCAGTACCCTCAAGTATATGGGCCAGGAGTTGCGCAATCACCTGATGCAGGAATTTTCTCCTGAAAAGCTGATTCCCATCCTGGAGGAATTGCCACCGGATGATCGGGCCGACATCATCGGCCATCTGGATAGCAGTTTGGCCAGTCGCTTCATGGGTGGCCTGGACGAAGAAAGTATGCGTGAGGTCGCCGATCTGCTCCAATACGATTCGGATACCGCCGGGGGGTTGATGACGCCCGATTTCTTTGCCCTCACCCAGAATGCCACCGTCGGGGCCGCCATCGAAACAGTCCGTTCCCTCCCCTATGTCGAAATGGTCTTCTACCTCTATGTGTTGGATGACCGCGAACGTTTGGTGGGAGTCAGTTCACTGCGCCAGTTGATCGTCAACGATCCCAACAAAAAACTGGCCGAGATCATGACCCCAAGAATCATCTCCGTGACCACCAACACCCCCAGCAGCGAAGTCGCCGAAATGGTGAAACATTATCGTCTCCTGGGGGTCCCGGTGGTGGATGACATGGATGTCCTGGTGGGGGTCGTAACGGTCGATGACGTGATCAGCACCATGGAACAGGATCTTTCGGACGAGGCACTGAAGATGCCGTTCATCCCCCCACACGATCCCGTCGTGGTCCCACCGGAACCACAACCCCTCCTGTCCCATCTCCCCTGGCTATTGGCCGCGATGGTTGGGGGGCTGATAGCCGGAGGTATCATCGCCTCCTTCACGATCCTGTTGAACGCCAAGTTAGCACTGGCCGTTTTCATCCCCCTGGTGATGACCCTGGTCGGCAACGTGGGCCAGGTCATGGAAGACAGACTGAAAGGCTTTCACGATTTTCAGGAGGCCCGATGGCGCAACACCATGCACCGTTTGCTCAAAGAATTGGGCATCGCACTGGGTCTGGGGAGCGGTCTTGGCCTGCTCGGAGGCCTGTTGGCTTGGTTGTTCTTTCAGGAGGCGTTACTGGCAACGGTGGTGGGTTTGACGATCCTGTTCAATGTGGTTTTCGGAACAACCCTCTCCCTGGTGTCATTTTTATCGCCCGCTCGTCTTCGCCCTTTCTCAAAACTTGACGCCAGTCGCACACGCAACACCCTGCGCGATGTCATGGGGATCCTCGTTTATTTCCTTATCGCAACGATGCTGTTGGGAGCCTGAGCCATGTTGCACAATCAATGCCCTGTCTTTGCCTATCTCCTGGATGCCCGGGGGGGGGGGCGAGAGGTCGGTTGGAAGGAAATCGGCGAGTGGAAGCCAGAAAAGGGGATATTATGGTTGGTGAGCCATCCGGGTGGTGGGGAAACGCAACGTTGGCTGCGCAGAGCCAGCGGCCTGCCACAGGAGGCCCTGGAAGCCTTATTGGCGACCAATAATCGACCCCGTTGCGTCACCTTTCGCCAGGGAAGCCTAGTCACCATGCTGCTGGTGAACCCCTCACGGCAACCCATGGATGATGAAACGATCACGGTCAGCATCTGGATCGATTCCCATCGTTTGATCGCCATCCGCACCGCCGTAACGCATTGTTTCTCCGAAATCCGCCATGAAATTCATACCCATGAAGGTCCAACACGGACGGACGATATTCTGGCTCAGGTGGCGGAAAAAATCATCGCCAGGATGGAGCCTCTCGTACTCCAGCTTGGCCGGGATGTGGATGATCTGGAGGATACGATCCTCCTCAATCCCAGTGCCAAAATGCAACCGGAACTCGTGGCATTACGCCACCGCCTGATCATTCTTCGCCGTCAACTGGTACCACAACACGAAGTTCTCTCCGTATTACAGCAACGCAACCCCTGGATCAACGAAACCAACCGACAATTTATCCAGGAAACCCAGCGTCTGCTGCATCAACAAATTGGCGATCTGGATTCCACCCGTGAACGGGCCATCCTCATGCAGGATGAAATCACCGCCAATCAAAATAGAAAACTAAACGAAACCATGAAGATCGTTGCGGTTTTCACCGCCTATCTCATGCCCGCCAATGCCATAACCGGCCTGTTGGGGACCAATATCGAAGGAATCCCATTTCAAACAGGGACCAATCATTCTTTTGGTTTTATTTTGGAGGTATTTTTCCTCTTTTTGGTGATGCTCGTCAGCTATTTTATCTTCAAAAAGAAAAAATGGTTCGATTGATCGCAGAACTAGGTAAATCATGTGGATCCCAATCAGGACACGGAAGTCCTTTCAGCCTTCCATAAAGTATGGAGCCTCGGTCATGGCAACACACCCATCTCTTGGCACTCTTTCTCGCCTCTTCTCACACCCGCGCTATCAGATTGTCACCCTCCTATCGCTGATTTACCTGGTGACCAAAACGGCGGAACGCTTGGTTTATGTCTGGCGCAGCATGGATCAACTCCCGGACAATGGGTTTGATATTCTGGGAATATTTGGATTTGGTCTGGTCTACGATCTGCTGACCGTCACCTTTTTAATGATCCCCCCGGTCCTCGCCTTACTCGTGGCACCGGACCGCATTTTTCGTGATCCACGGTACCGCTGGCTGGTCTATCTGTTTGTTTATCTGGTCATCTTCGGCATGTTTTTCGAGAATGTGGCGCAATGGATCTTTTGGGAAGAGTTTACATCCCGGTTTAACTTTATTGCCGTGGATTATCTGGTTTATACCCACGAAGTCCTTGGCAATATACGCGAATCCTATCCACTCCCCCTGCTGCTATCATCTCTGGGCATCGTCGCCTTCCTAATCACCCGTTTTTTACGGCGACCACTCTCACAGATGATCGCCCATGGCAGCGGACAACCCGGACGACTCAAACCAGGATTGGCTCTTCTGAGCCTGCCGATCATCAGCTTTTTCTGTTTGGATCACATGCATCCCCCAGAGTTTAGAAGCAACCGGATTGCCCAGGAATTGGCCGGCAACAGTATCCATAATCTTTTTGCCGCATTTTTTGACAACCGTTTGGATTATAATACATTTTATTCCACAATTCCGATGGACGAAGCGTTTGCCCTGATGCGAAAAGAAGTTGGTGCCCCCCCCACACAACACCCAGGCAATCGTACCATCATACGCCGCATTCGTCCCCCAAGACCGGAATTGCATCGCAATGTTGTCTTGATCACCGTTGAAAGCCTCAGTGCCGAATTTCTTGGTGCCTATGGGGATCACCGTGGCTTGACACCCAACCTAGACGCCTTAGCAGCAGAAAGCCTGCTTTTCGAGGAAATCTATGCCACGGGGACACGCACGGTCCGGGGTTTGGAAGCCTTGACCCTCTCCATCCCCCCCACACCCGGCCAATCCTTGCTTCGACGCCCCAACAACGATCATCTGTTTAGTAGCGGCTTTCTCTTTAAACAACGTGGTTATGATGTCCGGTTTATTTATGGGGGGCATGGCTACTTTGATAATATGAACACCTTTTTCTCTGGAAATGATTTTGAAATCGTTGATCGCGGCTCGTTGTCCCAAGAGGAAATCCACTTTGCCAACATCTGGGGTGTGGCCGATGAGGATCTATTGGATCGGACTCTCAAAGAAGGGGATATCTCCCATGCCCGTGGTAAACCTTTTTTTCACCTGGTCATGACCACTTCCAATCACCGCCCGTTTACCTACCCGGACGGTCGTATCGACATCCCTTCGCACAGTAATCGGGATGGCGGCGTCAAATATACCGATTATGCCATCGGACGGTTTATGCGAGAGGCCAAAAACCATCCGTGGTATGACAATACGGTATTCGTGATTGTTGCGGACCATTGCGCTAGTAGTGCGGGCAAGGTGGATTTAACGGCCAACAAGCACCACATACCGCTGCTCATGGTAGGACCGGGATTGATGACACCCCGAAGAGTTCCTGGAATGGCCAGCCAAATCGATGTCCTGCCGACGGTGCTGGGCTTATTAAATTTTTCCTACGACTCAAAATTTTTTGGAAAAGACCTGTTGACCGATCCAGGACTGCCGGGGCGCGCCCTTTTGGGCAACTATCAAAAACTGGGATATTTGCATGGTGATCGACTGACCATTCTGTCACCACGGCACCAGGTGGAAACCTTTCGGGTTCACCTTGACCGGGATGATGCCATGCGCATTCCCATCGATGAAAAAGACAGGTCTATGGCCATTACATATTACCAAACAGCCAGTCATGAAGTGGATCATGGAAACTACGGCGCAGTCGAGTAAACCGATGGAGATTAACAGGATTCGTGGAGCGGAGCATTCGGTTGCGACATTGTGATACAGCCCATCAGGAATCCCATCGTCTGGGTTCTGGTCAAAAGACCGTGCAGGTAACCTAAGCGGGCGTTGGTCTGCACCGTACATGAATCCAGAACCCAGACCCAGGAAGCTATCTCTTTTATTTCTTGTCCGCGTCCTTTTCACACTTAGCAATAAATTTGGCAGCCTTTTCACCCGTGAGCTTCTTTTCTTCTGCCTTCTTTTGGCACATCGCCGCATGGGGACCAGGGGCGGTGGCATCTGCTGCGGAAACTGCGCCAACAAACCCTGCGCCAACAAACAAGGCAACAAAAACAGAAATCAGTTTCTTCATTGAAAGACTCCTAAAACTTAGACCATGGATTGAGTACGCACCAGCGGACCCAATCCTATACCTCTCCCATAAAATGGACCAGTACCATGATGTCCTCTATACAAATATTTACACAATCAAGACAGATATTCATCCAGATTACATGATATGATTTTTCGGTAAAACAATGGACACAAGCTTAAAAATAATCGCCAAACGGCATCCGCTTGAACGGCACCCCATACAAGTCGTACCGGTTGAACACAGGAATAAATATGGAACCACCCAAAATCAATCCCTCTCTTCTCCTTGTGGATGACGACCAAGATTTTTGCACCATGCTGGGCCGCTATTTGATCGCAGAAGGTTTCCGTTGTCGGCTGTCACACGACGGTGAATCTGCCCTGGAATCGGCCATGACGGAATCTTTTGATGCCATTGTTCTGGATGTCATGTTGCCGCAATTAAACGGAATCCAAGTGTTGCAACGCCTGCGCAGGAATGGTAATAGAACCCCTGTGCTGATGCTTACCGCCCGTGGAGAAGATAATCACAGCATCCGAGGATTGGAATCCGGGGCGGACGACTATCTGACAAAACCTTGCAATCCCAAGGTACTGGTTGCACACCTGCGCGCAGTCTTGCGCCGTGCCATCACACCGGCTGAACCGGGAAAAAATCAACCGCCCATTCATGTGGGAACCTTGGTGTTGCATCCCGGGGCACGCATGGTGACCATGGACGGCGTTCCCCTGGATCTGACTTCGGCAGAATTTTCCATACTGCATATGCTGCTGTTGGCGGCTGGGCAACCGGTGAGCAAAGAAATCCTATGCCTGAAAGGGTTGGGACGTAAACTCAACAGCTATGATCGCAGTGTGGACATTCACATCAGCAACCTTCGCCGAAAATTAGGCCATGGGGAAGGAAACAACTCACCCATCCATACCGTCCGGGGCATCGGTTATATGGTTACCCTCCCGGTCCAGGGATAAACGATGCGTTTTTTTCTCAAAATCTTTCTTTCCTTCCTAGTCACCGTGTTGCTGGCCAGTGTAGTACTCTTCTGGAGTGGTCATTATTTACGCGCCAAACTGGATGAACATGTGCGCCAAAACCAACATGAATTACTCCTGGAACGTTTGGAATTGATCACCATCCTGGAAACACAAGGGGTGGATGCGGTGCGGCAAAAATTGGCTCTTTCCCCCTTCAAAAATTCTCTGCTAATTTTTGACGCACAAAATCAGGATCTCTCAGGACGATTGCTCCCGGATGAACTATTGGAAAATATCCTTGGCGAGCCTTATACCGTGGTAAGTTCCGCCGAAATGCCGGCATCGTCCATAGAAAAAAAATCCCATTCGTTGGGTGAACATGGCCCAAAAATAGAAGGACCAACGTCCCATCATCCGCTGCTGGTGCAGGATCCTGAAAATCAATCCTATACTTTGGCCTTCATGCCCATGCCGCCCCGGTGGTGGCTGGTGGTCCGGGAATATCCCCTTCTCCCTTTGGGGGTGATTGTGGTCAGTTCCCTGGTGGTATTTCTCCAAGCAAGCCACCTTTCCAAACCCATTCGACGATTGCGCAAAATGACCATGGCATTGGCCCGTGGCGACCTGACGGCACGGGCCATCGTAAAACAAGGACGATTCCCCGATGAGCTGCATGATCTTGAAAATGATTTCAATTTTATGGCAGGTCAATTGGAAGAACTCTTTCATGCCCAAAACCGCCTTCTCCGCGACGTTTCACATGAACTGCGGTCGCCATTGGCACGGATTCGGGTCGCCCTGGGACTGATGGAACAAGCCCACACCGACGCAGATGGAAATCTGGATAGAATGGTCCTGGAACTGGAACGTTTGGATGAACTGATCGGCCAAATCATTACCGTCTCCTCACCATCGGTTCCGGGAAAAGTTCGTCGTGATATTTTGGTGGATCTTGGGGAGATGATCCGCAATGTCGTTGCGGATGGTCGCTTTGAAACGGCACGGCAAGAGCAAGCATTGGTTCTGGATCACGTGGACACCGCCTTGCTATGGGCAGACGCATCCAATCTGCATTCTGCCATGGATAATGTCCTGCGCAACGCCTTGCAGCACTCCGGTCAAAAAGGGTTGGTCCATGCGGCACTCATTCGCCAGGATAACCAAGCCCGGTTTGTGGTTTCCGATCAAGGACCGGGGGTACCGGAGGAAGACCTTCAGCGTATTTTCCTCCCCTTTTATCGTGTTGAAAGCTCACGCATGAAATGTTATGGTGGGTTCGGCCTCGGTCTGGCTATTGCCGCCCGAGTCGCCAAAGAACACGGTGGATCCATCGCCGCCCGCAATCGCAACGAAGGGGGATTGGAAGTGACGATTACCCTCCCCTTGGAATCCAATACCGCAGTAGACAACGAAGATATCCTGCTTTGAAGGCGACAACAAAAAAACATGCTTTGTTCCGTTGCCGCAAGGAAACCCTACGATGAACCAAACCACCCCCACCAGCATCATCGTCTGGGATTGGCCTACCCGGCTTTTCCATTGGCTTCTCGTTGCGGCATTTGGTATCGCCTTTGCCACCAGCGGTGACGATCCCCTGCTTCGGGTCCATTTATGGAGTGGTTTTCTTTTCTTTGGTTTGATCGTGTTTCGTATCGTCTGGGGATTTGTCGGCACACGCCATGCCCGTTTTTCCGATTTTGTTGCCTCACCGGCACACGTCATCGCCCATCTCATCGGGGTGCTGCATCGCCGCCCGCAACGTTTTCTCGGGCATAATCCGGCGGGGGGATGGGCCATCCTTTTACTCCTCAGTCTGGGACTCCTGTTGGCACTGTTTGGATTTCTGGTCCTCGGTGGTCAGGAGGGCTACGGCCTGTTTGCCGGTCTCCTCACCTTGGCTCAAGGCCATCAAGCCATGGAAATTCATGAAGCGATTTGCTTTTCCATGTTGGCCCTCATCGGAATTCACTGGGCCGGCGTTATCGTCGAATCGCTCCTGCATCGGGAAAACCTGGTTGCCGCCATGTTTCACGGTCGCAAAAGAATGGAAAATATGGCACCATCCCCCAATTCGGTTCCGACACACGCCAAGTTGGCCATCATGATCGCCTTAGGTGCCCTGGTCACGCCAACAGTTTTCCTTCTCTCCATGGATTCCACACCTCTCTGGGCCAATAACCCCGGACTCAAAATTACTCACGCCTGGGAAATTGCCTGTGGAGAATGCCATCTCCCCTTCTCCCCTTCCTTGCTTCCCAGTCGCTCCTGGGAGGCCTTGCTGGCGGGTGAAGAGGATCATTTTGGTGACATCCTCGCCTTGAAACCAGAAACCAAAGAGGCCTTGCGTCAATCGTTCATAGGACACTCGGCTGAGGATGAACCGACCGAAGCCGCTTATCACATCAATCACAGTGTACAGAAAAATCAAACACCGCAACGGATCAGCGACACCCCATATTGGCGGAAAAAACACAGGAACATCGATGCGGAAACCTGGAAGAGCAAAGACATGGGTAAAGCCCGTTGTGATGGGTGCCACGCCGATGCCAAAGAGGGAATCTTTGATGATCGGGCCATCACTTGGCAGGCACCGTTTAACGCTCAAAGCAAACAATCCCCGGAGAATGGACGATGATAAAACAATCAATGATGGCTGTGCTTTTTACGCTGATGACCATGATGACCGCCACTGCCGCCACCCTGGAGGAACAATTGGCCAGCTACCGCACCCAAGGAGCCGGAACCTTTGATGCCAAGGCAGGGCAAACCTTATGGACCACATCCCACGGCACTGACCCCGAAGTTGGTGAAAAAATTTGCACCGCCTGTCATATGGACGATCCGCACAAACCAGGCAAGCATCGGAAAACGGGCAAAATCATCGAACCCATGGCCGTCAGCGTCAACCCGCAACGCTTCACCGATCCCGAAAAAGTTGAAAAATGGTTTTTACGTAATTGCCGTCAGGTCATGGGGCGGGAATGTACCCCTCAGGAAAAAGGGGATGTATTGTCCTACCTGGGCAGTTTATAGACAGACTCTTTAAAAGGAGAGAGACGATGCACGGAAACAAACGATGGGCCATGGTCGCCCTTTCCACCATCATGCTGACCGCATCCTGGGCGATAGCGGACGATGATGACCACAAGGGCGAAGAACACGGCAAAAACAAAACGACCGAAAACGCAGCACCTGCAACCATGGATCCTGTCTACATCAAGGAATGTGGTGCCTGTCATTTTCCCTTTCCAGTTGGCATGTTACCGGATCGTTCCTGGCGTGCCATGATGGCGGATCTTCCCCATCATTTTGGCGAGGATGCGACTTTACCCGAAAAGGTGGCGGCCAAAATCCTTGATTATGCCGTGGCCAACGCCGGAGAACGGTCCAAAAACCGTTTGGATCGTTATGTGGCGTCATCCGTCAAGGCCGATCAAGTTCCCTTACGCATCAGCGAGGTGCCATTTTTCGTCGAGGAACACAAGGAAGCCGCCAAACATGTGAACGCCAAAGGTCCGGTGTCACATTGGAGTTCCTGTCCGTTGTGCCATACCAAGGCCGATTCTGGATCCTTTGAGGAACATGAGATCAAGATACCCCAAGCCAACAAGTGATCCCTTGGGGAGCATTTATCGCAGAAATGTAATTTCCCTTTGCAGGGAACAGGCCATGCGTAATATGGCAAATGCGGTCGTGGCGCCAACCCCTTCTCCCTGGCTGATATCCAGATGCAGCAAGGGGGTGGCATCCATGGCGCGAAGGAGCGAAAACTGACCCGGTTCGGCGGAGCGATGGCCAAAAAAAAGCCATTCTTTCAGCAAGGGGTGCAGCGAAATCGCCACCAATGCCGCCGTTGTAGAGGTCAGGCCATCAACCATCGCGGGAATCCCCTTCTGACCGCAGGTGATGAATGCACCAACCAATGCCGCCATGTCAAAACCACCCAGTCGCCGGACCGTCTGTAAGGCACCATGGAGTCCCAGCAAATGCCGATCCAGGGCTTGTTGAATGGCCCGGGCTTTTCTCGCCATCCCCTTGGGATCCAACCCTGTCCCGGGACCGGCTACCGACTCCGGGGAAACCCCCAATAAAGCGGATGTCACTGCTGCCGCCGAAGTACTTTTTCCCACACCAATCTCACCGCCGATGACCATGCGGATCCCGGATGCCGCCGCACGTAATACCGCCTCACGTCCTGCGACCATGGCCAAGGACAATTGCCCTTCATCCATGGCGGGCCGAAAACGGATATCGTTGGTTCCCTGACCTGCGGATTGGTTGACAAGACCGGGAACCTCTGGGGGATCCGTAATCAAACCAACGTTGATGATTTCCAGTTCCAATCCCAATTGTCGCGCCAAAACGGCCGTGGCACTTTGTCCCATGAGTGTACTTTGAACGATCTGTCCACTCATGTGCTGGGGATACGCGGCAATATTGGCGGCGGTAACGCCGTGATCGGCAGCAAAAAGTAGGATGCGCGCCGGATCGAGAGTAGGGCTGGGATCATCATAAAGCCCGGCAAGACGGATCACGGTTTCTTCCAGCAAACCCAAGGCACCCAAAGGCTTTTGCATGGCCTCCATGCGTTTCTTCGCAGCATCCTGTGCCATCATGGAACAAGGTCGAACGGGTTCGGTTAACCAGGATGCTGCCACGATGAAGTTCTCCTGAGGTCACTGTCTTGATGCATAGGTAACACCGCCGGTACCCCTGGATGTTTCTCACCTGAGGCACGGACAACAGGATAAGGACATTACCACCATTTTTCCAGGTTCGATGGTGACATTCAGGAATTGAGACGTATGTTACCTTGGACCCGATAAGAAACGGATAAAACCCTTCAAGGGTTGAATCAGGATAGAGCGGACAATCATCCTTCGAAATTTTTTTTCATCCGTGATCTGTTCAGACATCCCTATGCGATTCCATAAAGACCCTTTTGTTCGCCACATGACACCACCGCTGGAATAAAGTAGAACACGGGCACCAGCATTGCGCAATACACGATGCGTCTCCGTATTCAAACAAGTATCCGGCTGTCCAAATGGGTAGCTGAAGATCTCAATCTTGTTACTGTATTGCGCCAACGCCTGCTCATTCTCCCAATATTCCCGCTGCAACGCCTCGGGAGAAAGGGTTACCGCATTGTAGTGCCGATACGAATGATTGCCCAACGCAACACCAAAACCCTGTTCAATACGGGCAAGATGTTCATGGGTCGCAAAAGGACCATAATAATGACGTGCCATCTGGTCAACCTTTTCCCGATCCACCCAACCCGAAGCCAGGTAACCCGCCACATCCTCCGGCGTACACTGTAAAAAGGAATCCACCTGCCGGCCTCGACTCGCCGTGAGATATTCAATAAATTTTTTATCGGTATCATAGAGGTAGGCCAACAAACCCGACCAAAACACCTCCCCGGCGACCGGAGCCATGTTCAGACACAACAACGATGGGCAGTGAAGCCTCTCAAGAATCGGTAGCGCATTGTCAAAAAAACCGGCAAACCCATCGTCAAACGTAATCAAAGCAGCGGGTGTCGCATACCCGCCATCCACCAGTTGCTGCGGAGAGATGATGGTAAAATAGTGTTTGATAAAACCAATTTGCGTCTCAAAAAGTGCCGGCGGGACATTAAGATTGTGTCGTTGACTAAAAGGATAGGGGGTTTTCGTGACATCGTGGTAAACGACAATACAAATTACACGCCGGGTTATCAGGCGAAAAACAATCTCTCCAGATAACAACCCTACGAGACCATTCAATATTCTAGAAAAAAAATGCTTAGGGGTCATGCAACCACCGTGAAAACTGTCAAGAGCGAATGTTCAATAAAACACATTCATTGTAAAGATCATCCACATCCTCTCTTCTCAAATTCTGGGAACGCAACATAATGTTATAAGATCGCGTTTTCCTCAAACCAACATGGACTCTCTCCGATTCAAGCAATCGTTCATTGGCGATCAGTATGGGTACCTTTTCACGAAGGGCCATCCGAAGAAAAAATCCATGCATACACTTGAAAAATATATTTTTATCGCTGATATGGAGAATTTGACCATAGGGGATATTGCGAGAAGAGAGTATCTGGTACACAACCATGCACACATCCTCTTGGCCACAATACGCCAAAACGACCCCACAACCACACGCAGCATGATCACGGGCGATACGCTGACTCGCCAGATCAACACGCGCCAGGATGCTATCGAGTTCAAAGGTGAATTGGTATTTCATCCCTGAAAACAGGCTCGAAAGACCTGAAAGCGGGGTCATGAGCCGATAACCAGAATCCATATCAAAAAAGGAATAGCTCTTCTTCAGGAGCCTGTAAACATTGGCTGTCGGGGTAAAATCGGTAAAGGCATCACTCTTGACCTTCAAGGCTTCCGAGAGGAGAAGAAGGCTTTGACTGCGATATTTTGGGTTGACAACCCAGGTCGTCAGATTGCCCAACGTATGGCAACGACCACCGATCATCCGTTCGCAAAAAATAATTCCAATAAACCCCTCCATATTCCCGTCCACCAGCAAGGAAAAACCGAGAGGCCACTCCGGTTTGCGCCAAGGATAATTCATCAAGCGGTCAAAAAGGTCTTTGCGTTGCGGAAACACCCAATGACCCTGTTCCCGGATCATCGCATAAACCTGCTCCAGACTATCCAGAAAGACCGGCTGCACCTCAATCATGGAATCGATTTCTTTCTCATGCCGTATAACCGCCGTCTACGGTCAGGACAGACCCGGTTATCCACCGTCCCGTATCGGCCAATAAAAAAGCGACCGCATGGGCAACATCCTCCGCCGTTCCAAAACCCAACGGATGTTTTGCCGCCAGGGCTTGTACTTGGTCCGCTGTAAGATTCAACCGCATTTTATCCAGCATATCGGTTTCGACACACCCTGGGGCCACAGCATTGACACGAATTTTGGCAGGGGCAAACTCCAACGCCAATGATTTGGTCAAGGCGATCACCGCCCCTTTGCTGGCCGCGTAGACAGAAAGCCCGGCATCCCCCACCAATCCGGCCACGGAAGCGATGAAAACCAAAGAACCACCGGGGAGAACCGCCCCCTTTCCAGCGCAACACTTGGCCAACATAGTTGTGGAAAATACGTTGACTTTCATCATTCTATTGATTTTATCCACCGTGATAAAACGCGCCGGGGTATAGTGTTGCACCCCCGCGCACTGTACCAAACCAGACAACGGCCCCGACTCGGCAATAAGATGTTTAAACCATGCCGGAATTTCCTCGGTTTCATTCAGATCAAACGGTTCGATACGATGTCCCGTCCCATCCAGGGCAGCCAAGGTTTGTTCCAGTTTTTCTTGCGAGCGTCCGACAAGCAACAACCGGGCACCCAATCGGCTCAACAATACCGCCGTGGCCCTACCGATTCCAGAAGAGGCCCCGGTGACCAAAATCAGCCGACCGTCACAGGACATGGGGTTGGATTGCGTCGCTGCCGAGATCATCGTTTCAGGTTCTCCAGTCCCCATCAATCAACCACATGGTCACCCATCATCGCAATAATATCACCGATGGATTGGCATTTGCCCAAAAGATCGACGGAAAGGACCAGTCCAAACCGTTCATCGGCCAGGGAGATCAGCTCCAGATTGATCATGGAGTCCCACCCATCGATGTCCAACAGCAACTCCGCCCCTTTCAACGTACCCGGTTTGTTTTCCAGGAGTTGGTCAAGCAGTTTGAGAAATTCAGTTTTCTTCATTTTTCTCCCCTGTTATCACCCGTTATAAGCTGCTAAAGACGGTCATATCTATCGTTTCGACCATCGGTCGTGTTCCAGAGGATGATCATACCTCCGAAGACCACCGAATCAACGTAGCCCCCCACGAATATCCGACACCAAATCCCACCAGCATAATCAATTGACCATGATGGAGCCGTCCCTGGTTGCCAGCCTCATGCAGCGCAATGGGGATGGTCGAAGAGACCGTATTGCCAACATCACCGAGAAAAACAAAAAATTTATCTTCCGGTACAGTCAGTTTCTTACGTAAATGATTCAACATATACATGTTGGCCTGATGAAAAATAAACAGGTCAATGTCTTCCATTTTTTTACCAGACCGAACCAGCAAATCATTGACCAACTTGGGGACAATACTGAGCGTGAAGGTAAAAATAGCCGGCCCATTCATATGAATGTGTGGCTTACCGGACGGTTCATTGGGATCATCAACCCGCAACGGGTTACGCATCCCCCCTTTGGCAACCATCAGATTGGAGGCACCCGCACCATCGGTGCCATAGACAAACGGGCCAATGGCGGGTTCCCGGTCGGATGAGGATTTCCCAACGAGAAGGGTCGCAGCGGCACCGTCACCGAAAATCATCCGGTTGGCCAAATCTCCCGGCTCCATAAACCGCGTGTAGGTCTCGGCCGTAATCAACAGAACCGTCTTGGCCTGATGGGTTTCTATCAACCCTTTGGCCAAGCCAAGGCCATAGATAAAACCAGAACAGCCCAGGTTAAAATCCAGTGCCCCGCACGTTTTGGGAAGTCCCAGCCGCGTTTGGATAAGACAGGCGGTCGTCGGCAAGAAATAATCGGGGGCCTGGGTGCAAAGCAACAGAAAATCAATAGAATCGGCTTGACAAGCCCCCGAGGCAAACAGGCGTTGGGCAGCCGCCACCGCCAAATCGGAAGCGGTTTCGTTGTCACCCACTTGCCGACGCACGCGAATCCCTGTCTTCTGTTCGATCCGGTCTGGATCCCAATCATCCTGCAAAGACGCCAGATCATGATTGGTAACGGTGCGTTCTGGGAGGTGATACTCAATGGCCTTGATGATAGCTTGCATGGTAAAAAAGATCCAGTGCGTAGAATTTTTACAATAATTTCAATATATTATAATAATGATTAAAAAAACATCCCCGTGATTTATATCCCCGAGATATTAACGCATCCTACACTGTGGAACCAAGACCTTCCAGGAAAAAATGCAGGGCAATTGCATTTGGAATCCTTTGACATTAGGCCGTGTTGGTATCCGATAACTTGAGACACACCCTAGAAAATTATTAAAAGAAAAA
>PEAO01000053.1 GCA_002753615.1 Magnetococcales bacterium DCbin2 | reverse complement strand
AAGGCCGAATCGCCTTTATTGGAGGAATGGAGTCTTCGCATCTTCGATGCCCAGTCCCTGGACGACGTTTTTTCGGACAAGCCATGATACGGACCGAGGAGAATTCCCTGCAAATTTTTCCGGGACTCTGAAGTGGACCCCATTTTGAAAATCAAAACGGACTCGTCATGCCGTCTGGAAGGTGTTCAACCAGGATTTCGACCTATTTCTTATGGCCAAAAGACTATCATTGACTCCTGATCAATGCGCAACTTTTCTAAAATTGAAGGTTCATCGGATTTCTAGGAGGGCCAACAAAAATGAAACAACGACAGTTGATCAGCTTCGACTGGGCCTTAAAACGCCTGCTGCGCAGCAAGGCCAACTTTGAAATCCTGGAAGGGTTCCTCTCCGAACTTCTTCGCGAGGATGTACGTATCGTTGAAATCTTGGAGAGCGAAAGTAATCAGGAAAACCGCAACGATAAATTCAACCGTGTTGATCTCAAGATCAAGAACACCCGGGATGAAATGATCATCGTTGAACTGCAATATGAGCGCGAGTGGGACTATCTACAGCGGTTACTCTTCAGCACCGCCAAGGCCATCACCGAACACATGACCCAAGGTAAACCTTACGCCAGTGTCATCAAGGTCATCACCATCAGCATTCTCTATTTTGATCTGGGGCGTGGCAGCGATTATGTCTATGTCGGCAATACCTCTTTCAGGGGGTTGCACACTCAGGAAGAACTGGCCTTGGACGAGGGACAAAAGGCTTTGTTTCAACGCCCTTCGGTAGCCGCTGTTTTCCCAGAGCATTACTTGATCAAGGTGAGAAATTTTGATGATGTCGCCCGCGACACCCTGGACGAATGGGTCTATTTTTTAAAAAATTCCGATATCCGTGATGATTTTACGGCTCGTGGACTGAAAAAGGCCAAAGAAAAGCTTGATGTCCTACGATTGCCAGAGACAGAGCGCAAGGCCTACGAACGCTATCAGGAAGAACTACATGACCAAGCAAGCTTTGTACTCTCCACCTATGGTGCTGGTAAATGGGAGGGACGACAGGAAGGACGACAGGAAGGACGACAGGAAGGACGACAGGAAGGAGAAGCTAAAATTCTAACCCGCCAGCTACAACGCCGCTTTGGCGATCTGCCCGCATGGGCTAACGAAAAAATAGCCAAGGCCGAATCGCCTTTATTGGAGGAATGGAGTCTTCGCATCTTCGATGCCCAGTCCCTGGACGACGTTTTTTCGGACAAGCCATGATGCAGACCAAGGAGAATTCCCTGCAAATTTTTCCGATACCCAGTCGGTACCCAAAACGAAACTTAGTGTCTGGAGTCTTCATTTTTGAGCGTTTTTGGAAACATTCCAGCAAACCCAACTTCAGTCGGCGTCCGGTACTGAAGAGAGATTCCAACTGTGTTGCGCTACCGGTTGCGACAAAATGCGCTCCAGGGTCTGCAAAAACGCGCTTCGAGAAATCTCCCGTGCGCCAAAACGGAGCAGATGGTGGGTCGTCATCTGACAATCAATCAGGGAGAACCCCCATTCTTCCAATTTTTTAACCAGGGTCACAAAGGCAACCTTGGAGGCATCCGGTTGCTCATGAAACATCGATTCGCCAAAAAAACAGCCTCCCAACGCAACGCCATACAACCCGCCAACCAGTCGCGGATTTCCCTCCCCCGTCGTCCAAGCCTCCACGGAATGGGCATGGCCCCGTTCATGAAGCCGAATATAGGCGGCCATCATCTCACGGGTGATCCAGGTTCCCTCTCCTTCGGGCCGGTTTGCCCGCGCACACCGGGCGATCACCTCCGAAAACGCCTGATCACAAGTTACCGTAAAAACGCCACGGCGGATGGTTTTTTTCAAAGAACCAGGGATATGTAACCATCCCGGCTCCAACACCAGCCTGGGATCGGGACTCCACCACAGCAGGGGATCCCCATCGGAAAACCAGGGAAAAATCCCCCCCGAATAGGCCGCCAGCAAACGGTGCGGCGATAAATCCCCCCCCACTGCCAGCAAACCGTTCGCCTCGGCGAGCGTCGCCTGGGGAAACGCCATGGATCCCGAAAGCAAAAATACCGGCACCGCTTTAATGGGCCTCATCCCAGTTGCGCCCGACGCCGATATCCACTTTCAACGGAACAGACAATTGCATCGCCGACTCCATGGCCGAGCGGATCACCTCCTTGACCGCATCCACCTCCCCCTCCGGGGTCTCCAAAACCAGTTCATCATGGACCTGTAAAATCATCCGACTCTGGAACCCTTCATCCAAAAGTCGATGATGGAGCCGGATCATGGCCACTTTGATCAAATCGGCGGCGGAACCTTGAATCGGGGCGTTGATGGCGGTCCGCTCGGCGATTTCGCGCAGATTGCGATTGGATTGATTGATCTCGCGGATGGAACAACGACGACCTCCCAAGGTACCTACATAACCATGGTGCCGGGCAAATTGAATCGTCTGATCCATGTATTCACGCACCCCCTGGTAACGGTTAAAATACATCTCCATATAACGCGCCGCCTGGAAATTGGGAATCTCCAACCGTTTGGCCAAACCATAGGCACTCATCCCATAGATCAAACCAAAATTGATGGTCTTGGCCATGCGCCGTTCCTCAGGACCGACAGTTACGCCATCGCTGGCGAACAGTTCTCTGGCGGTGGCGGTATGAATATCCTCATCGGCCCAAAAAGCTTCCTTCAACCGGCCCACATCGGCCAAATGGGCCAACAACCGCAATTCCACCTGGGAATAATCCGCCGATACCAACACCCATCCCGGCGGGGCGATAAAAGCACGGCGAATGGCACGCCCTTCCACGGTACGGATGGGAATATTTTGCAAATTGGGATCGGAGGAAGAAAGCCGTCCCGTCAGCGTGACCGCCTGATTAAAACTGGTATGCAATCGCCCGGTTTCGGGGTGGATCAAAAGTCTTAAACTATCGGTATAGGTCGATTGCAGTTTCGTCAGCGAACGATATTCCAACACCTGGGCCGCCAAACCATGCCCTTCCTGCGCCAATTTCGTCAATACCGTCACATCGGTGGAAAAGCCGGTTTTGGTCTTCTTGCCCCCTTTAATCCCCATCTTGTTGAATAAAATTTCCCCCAACTGCTGCGTGGAGTTCACATTGAACGGTTCACCCGCCAGACGATGAATCTCTTCGGTCAACACCTCGCAACGCCGCCCCAGATCCACCGAAATGGTTTGCAACGCCTCCTGATCGATCAGCACCCCATGGTTTTCCATATCGCCTAGAACGGAAACCAACGGCATCTCGACGTGAGTATGTAAATCCCACGATTCCGGCCAGTCTTGCAACGGCGGTTCCATTTTGATCGCCGCCTCCCAAGCCACTTCGGCATCTTCACAAGCATAAGGCCCCGCCTTGTCCAGGGGAACCCGATCAAACGTGACCTGATTTTTTCCACTCCCCGCCACATCCTTAAACGTGATGGTCGTGCGCCCCAACTCCTCCAAGGCAATGGCATCCAGGTTGTGCCGCCGATTGACTCCGTACAACAGATGCGACATGACCATCGTATCCATGAACGGTCCATGCAGATGAATGCCATATTTTTTCATCAACACATATTCATACTTAATATTCTGCCCCACCTTGACCACCTTGGGATTTTCCAGGATCGGTTTCAAATGGGCTAAAACCTGCTCCCGATCCAACTGCCCATCCAGGGCCGCCTCAGGGACATGCGCCACCGGCAGATACCATCCCCGCCCCCCGCCCCAGGAAAAAGAGAGGCCGACCAGTGCCGCCGTCACCGGATCGATCCCGGTGGTTTCGGTATCCACCGCATAACGATCCTGCCGCGCCAACTCCTGAACAAACGGGAGAAATTCCTCCATGGTGGTGATCACCCGATAATCGGTCGCTGGCTTCACCGGATCCCCCCCCCGCTCTGCCACTTTGTGCAAAGAACCTCCAGGGGTTGATGTCGCCAATTGCCGCGCCAACGACGTAAATTCCATCTCTTCGTAAAATGCCCGTAATGCTTCAAAATTCACAGGTCTCCGCGCCAACGTTTCCAGGGAGACCTCCAAGGGAACCGCGCTATCAATCGTCACCAATTGATGGGCCAAACGGGCCTGCGCCTGATAAGCCTTCAGATTTTCCCGACGTTGCGTTTGCGCAACCTCGTCCACCCTGGCAAACAACGCATCCAAGCTGCCAAATTCATGGAGCAACTGGGCCGCCGTCTTGATGCCAATCTTGGGTACCCCGACAATATTGTCGGAGGTATCCCCGATCAACGCCATCGCCTGCGTCAAAAGAGCTACCGGAACCCCCCAAATCTCTTCCACCTCCTGGGGGCCGATCCAACGATCCTTGCTGGTATCCAAAATTTTTACGCTGGGAGAGACCAATTGCATCAAGTCTTTATCCCCCGACACAATGACCACCTCAAACCCTTCCCGCTCCCCTTGGCGCGCCAGCGTCCCCAAAATATCATCCGCTTCATACCCCGGAATGCGAAACGATGGAATATTAAACGCCTCGACCAACCGGAAGATGGGTTCAATCTGCCGAACCAACGCCTCCGGCATCGCCTTGCGGTTGGCCTTGTAGTTTGCGTCCAGGGCATGACGAAACGTCGCTTCTCTGGAATCGAATGCCACCGCCAAGTAGGGAGGCTGATGCCCATCCACAACCTTTTGCACCATCTTGAGAAAACCAAATACCGCATTGGTCTCAAAACCATCACGCCGCGCCAATCCGCGCACACCATGAAAGGCCCGATAGATCGTCCCATGGCCATCGATCAAAAACAGCCGCTTGGGCGGCGCATGTTCATACATGGATACAAACTCCCCGTCATCTCCACAATCCAACCCACCCCGAACCGGCATCACCTTTCGATACCCAAAGCTACCCCTACTTTCTTCCACCAAGTATCGCGCCATCGTCAACAAATGGCCAGCATCTTTCCCCAACATGTGGCATGAACAACACATCGGCTTTCGCACAAATATCGCAAGAAGAATTTAAGAGCCATGGTCCACGCATGATTTCACATCCCTGACCAAAATACTCCCTGGATATTTTCAAAATTCTATGACCTACTTCCAAAATGAACGTTTGTTCCACGATCCGAACAAAGCATTAGGAAAGAAAAATGCGCATATCGGTCAAATTGCATTTGGCTTTTTTGAGCGTCGCCTTGGTCGTCGGAGTCAGCAGCGTCGTTTCCGGCCTTTTGCTTTGGGATCTGGAACACGATTTTAATGCCATGGTCCAAGCCAACGTCGCAGAAATTGCCGCAGCAACTCAGGCTGAATTAAGCGTCCGCAAGCTTCAGATCCATGTGGAAAAAGTCACCCTCCATCCGAAAGTGCGCGATCCCTCGGACGGGAAAGATGTGACCCAAACCTTGAACGAGGACATCCGTCAGATCCGCGAGGCACTCACGACCTGGGAACAGGCGGTTCATACCGATCTGGAAGATGAGGTGGGAGGGTCGGAGACAACCCAATTCGAAGAATTGGAGCGTGAGGAGTTGCAGGAAGTCCAGAAGTTGCAAAATGACTTGACGTCTATTGCCCAAGGGATTTCCGACGGGATCTCAGAGTTCTCCTCAGTTCGCGCAGAACCTCCCGGTCATCGGAGGAGTTTTTCACAAGAAACGATTCATTTGATTGAAAATTTCTCACAACATATTCAAGAAAGACGGGAAAAAACCTTTTTAGAACTGACCGAAGAATCGGCTATGTTTCATGGGCAGATACAAACGCTCATGTTCTCCTCTTTCATAGTCCCCGGCTTATGTCTGCTCCTGGCCCTGCTCCTTGCAAATATTCTGTCAAGACATTTTAACAGTCCCATCCAAAAACTCCTGAAGTTCGTGCAACAGATCCGTCGGGGAGATTATCGGGTGGAAAGGCTGGAGGCTCCCCAGGACGAATTCGGCAGCCTCACCCATTCCATCTCCGACATGGCTGCCGAGATCGTCAAATCCCATGAGACCATCTCGCAACTCCTGAAACGCCATCAAATGATTCTCGACAATGCCGGAGAAGGGATCCTCGGACTGGACGGAGAGGGCAAGATCATCTTCATCAATCCCCTGGGTGCCCACCTCTGCGGATGGCGTCCAGAAGAACTGATCGACCAACCTATTCGCAGCCTCTTTCCGCCACCAATCGGTGAAGACGAGCCGGATCTTCTGCAAGCACTCGCCATCCACGCCCCCCCACGGGAGCAAGAACGGTCCCGTCCCCCAACCGAAACGACCTTCCCCCACCGGAATGGTGCCAATTTTCCCGCCGAATTCACCCATTCCGCCATTGTTGAGGATGGTCATCATGCCGGAACCGTCGTCACCTTTCGTGACATCAGCCAACGTAAAAAGTTGGAGAGACGCCTGCAACTGTCGCAATTTTCCCTGGACCACGCCGGAGAGGCCATGTTCTGGATCAAACCCGACAGCCGGTTTGTTTTTGTCAATCATCAAGCGAGCGTCTCTCTGGGTTATCCCCCGGAACGCCTGCTGACCATGGGGGTGATGGATATCGACGCCGATGCCGCGTTCACCGAAGCCACATGGCCAAGCCATTGGGAAGATTTGAAACAAAACAAACATCTTGTCTTTGAAGTCAACCAACTTCGCCAGGATGGATCGGTAGTCCCCTGCGAAGTATCCGCCAACTATTTTGAATTTGAGGGCCAGGAGTATAACCTGGCCTTTGTGCGCGACATCCGTGAACGCCGGGCGGCGCAGGAGGCATTGCTCAAACACCATGAAGAATTGGAAAGGCTGGTGGAGTCCCGGACCGGCGAACTGGCTGTGATCAACGAAGAGTTGAAACATTTTCTCTATATTGTTTCCCACGATCTGCGTTCACCCCTGGTGAGTATTCAAGGATTGACCGGGGAGTTGCGTCTGGGACTGGAAGAGATCCACCAGACATTGTGGCCTGCCATCACCACCCTGGAACCAGATGCCCGGGAAAAACTTGAGGCCATCATGAACGAAGATTTGCCTCAGGCCATGGGATTCATCGAATCTTCCGCCAGCAAGATGGCCCATTTGATCCAGGCCCTGCTGAACCTGTCGCGTTTGGGACGCAGAACCCTGCGCTTTGAATCGGTGGATGTCGCAGAGGTTATCCGGGAAAGTATCCGCGCCATGGCGCACACCATCGAAGCAGCCGGCATTACCGTCACCCTGGAGAAAATGCCCCACTTGGTCACCGATCGGCTTGCTCTGGAGCAGATTATTGGCAATCTGATCGATAACGCAGTAAAATACAGAGATCCGAGTCGCCCCGGTCTGATTGAGATCACCTGCTCTCACCATAAGGACGCAATCACGGTTCACGTCCGTGATCAGGGGCGCGGCATCGCCGCTGAGGATATCCCCCGTGTTTTTCAGGTTTTCCAACGGGTTGGATCTCAGGACATCCCGGGAGAGGGGATGGGGTTGGCCCACGTCCAGACCATGGCCCTGCGACTGGGTGGTCGCGTTGGATGCGTCTCGGAACCGGGAAAGGGATCCACCTTTAGTGTTACCCTCCCGGAAAAATCGAAAAATTAAAGAATTTGGAAGAAAGCCCCCCACATGAAAAATGAAACGTGCCGTTTGACCATCCTTCTGATCGAGGACGAGGCATCCCACGCCTTTCTCATCAGGAAAAATCTGCGCCGAGGTGGTTTCGGCAACGAAATCATTGTCATCGATAGCGGCCAGGAGGCCATGGATTTCCTGTTTTCTGAAGGAAACAACGCCGGGAAACCGCTTCCCAATCCCATGTTGGTTCTCCTGGACCTGAACATGCCCGGCGTCAATGGATATCAGATTCTCCAGCGGATGAAGTCCGATCCGGTTACCCGAGACATCCCCATCATCGTTCTCACCACCACCGACGATCAGAGAGAGATCAACAAATGTTACGAACTGGGATGTAACATGTACGTCACCAAGCCGGTGGAACACCAAGCATTCATGGAGGCAGTCCGTGAACTGGGACTTCTTTTCTGCATCATGACCCCACCGGAAAGGCTATAATCCAAAAAATGTCCGAACCCAAATGCCATATCCTCTACATGGAGGACGACAGTGCCCTGGCCTGGATGGTGAAAAAGGGGCTGCAACGCCAAGGAATGGATGTCACATTGGCCAGCGATGGAAAACAGGGGCTGGCCATGACCGCCACCCGCCGCTACGATGTCGTAATCATGGACTACCGGATGCCCGAGATGGATGGCCTGGCGGTATTAAAAGCCCTGATCGATACCCCGCCCACACCCCCCACCATCTTGGTTTCGGGTACCGCCACCCTGGAAACAGCGGTGAAAGCCATGCGTATGGGTGCTTCGGACTATGTGATCAAGGAGAGCGGAGAAAATTTTGTCGAGTTGTTGCTGGTCGCCATCCACCGCGTACTGGAAACATCTCGTCTCCAATCGGAACGCCAGGAGGCGTTGCAACGCCTCAGCGATAGCGAGGGACTTCTGCGAAGCACCATGGAATCGACCCACGATGGTCTCCTGGTGGTGGACCAGAAAGGACGCATTTCCCACTATAATTCCCGCTTCGCCGAAATATGGAACATTCCCCAGACGCTTCTCGACACAAAAGATGATGACCAGCTTTTGGCGTATATTCAGGATCAACTGGCGGATGCCGTGGGCTTTATGCAACGGGTCGGGGAACTCTATCGCGCCAACCATGAGAGTTATGACATCATCCATTTTAAGGATGGGCGGATTTTTGAACGTTACTCTTTTCCGGTGTTCCGCGATGGCAAACTCTCGGGCCGCGGTTGGAATTTCCGTGATGTTACACAGCGTGAACGTGATCGAGAAGCATTGGTCGAGGCTGGAAAAAGGTTGGACGAAGCCCAAAGAATTGCCCACATGGGCTATTGGGATTGGGATCCCCGCAGCGGCAAACTTGTCTGGTCCGAAGAGGTTTACCGCATTTTTGGGCTGGATTCGGAGCATTTTACCCCCAGCCTGGATCATTTCCTGGCGTTGGTTCACCTGGAAGACCGTGCGTACCTTCAACGGGAGATCCAACGTGCGCTGACCGAACCGGATTACGCATACCATGTCCAATTCCGTCATCTGCGCCAGGATGGTACGCAGAGGTTTATTTCCACTCAGGGAGAAACCTCCTGGAACGCGAATGGCCAACCCTTCCGTTTGATCGGGACGGCCATGGATGTTACAGAACGGGTCCGCATCGAGGAAGAACTCAGTCGGGCCAGGGAGCAGGCCGAAGCGGCCAATCGGATGAAAAGCATGTTTCTGGCGAGCATGAGCCATGAGATCCGCACGCCGCTGACAGCCATTCTCGGCATGGGAGAGTTGCTGTTGGAGACCGAACTGACTGGGCAGCAACGGGATTACCTGAAGATCTCCAACAACGCGGGCGAATCCTTGTTGGCGATCATCAACGACATCCTTGACCTGTCGAAAATCGAAGCGGGACAATTGGATCTGGATGAACGTCCCTTCGATTTGCCGAAAATGGTACGGGAAACGGTGGAGATCCTCACCGTCAGGGCGCAAAAGCAAGGATCCCAACTGATCGTGGTCATCGATCCCGGACTGCCCATGTGGGTGTACGGAGATCCGGGCAGATTTCGTCAGGTTCTGCTGAACTTGGTGGGCAACGCCACCAAGTTTACCCAACAGGGCGAGATCTTGGTCATGATTTGCACCGGAGTCCATCCGCATGAGGTTCGCGGTGTGGTTCTGGACACAGGAGTTGGCATTTCCAATGACAAGCTGGAAAACATTTTTGAGCCTTTCGCCCAAGCAGACGCCGCCGTCACGGGCAAACATGGGGGGACGGGACTGGGGCTGACCATCTGCCGCCGTCTGCTCCAACATATGGGTGGGGAAGTCTGGGCAGAGAGCCGATTGGGTCTGGGGAGTGCCTTTCACTTCAAACTCCGTCTTCCCGCCGTTGCGTTCCAGGAGGTTCCCCGCTTTGTCCCATCCGTGACCCAAACGGATGGACACAGTCATCACTCCGAGGAAAATGCCGCGTCCAGAACCGGACTTTCCATCCTCATGGCGGAGGATACCGAAGATAACCGCTTCATTATCAGAAGTTTTCTGAAAAATTCCCCCCATCATCTAAAAATTGTGGAAAACGGTCAACTGGCCTTGGAAGAGTTTCAACGGGGCGGCTATGACATGATACTCATGGACATGGAGATGCCAGTCATGGATGGCCGCACCGCAACCCGCGAAATCCGCAAGGTGGAAATGGATCGGGGATGGCATCCCACGCCAATCATCGCCTTGACGGCCCACGCCACGAGAGAAGCCAGCGAAGAATCGCTGGCCCTGGGGTGCAACACACATCTCACCAAACCGATCCGCAAACAACGATTACTTGATACCATCGCCCGCTTAGGGCGTGTTGACACGTGACCGAACCGGCATCACCCTGCGATACCAAAACCATGGATCTACCGCTTGCCGCACCAGAACCGATGGACTATCATGAAGCCAGAAAGATAGTGTTTCTTTAATCGGGAGGATACCCATGTCACAAACCTATACTGCCGTGACCCAACAAACCGACGGCTGGTGGGTGGGGTGGATCGAGGAAATCCCCGGCGTCAACGGCCAGGAAGCCACTCGTGAAGCCTTGTTGGAGACCCTGGCCGTCACCCTGCGGGAAGCCATCGCCTTCAACCGCCAGGACGCCCTGGCCATGGCAGGCAGCGACTATCGCGAAGAGTGCATTGCCCTGTGAAACGCAGCGAACTGGTGCGCTACTTGCGATCCCAGGGGTGTGAATTGCTACGGGAAGGAGGTCGCCATTCGTGGTGGTGGAACCCTTCGGAAAACCGCCGCTCCGCCATCCCCAGACACCAAGAAATTCCCGATCTGCTGGTACACAAGATCTGCCGTGACCTGGGTGTTGGCAACATCAAGTAACGTTCTAACCCTTCGGCCCAGGTGGAATACCCGGCAAAAACAATCCCGGGGGGCTGTCCCCCCCCTGGAGAAACTTGAGGCAGTGCCCCAAGATGATTATCCTCAACATTCCTCTCAGCGCAAAAACGTACCAAAATTCCGTTCACCCCAACGCTCGATTCGCATCATCCATGCCGGCTGGTCCAGTTCAATCTTGATGTAGAAATGGTTCCCTTGCTGGAAAAACGATTGCCAGAAATCAGTTCATGCAACTCATAACTCTCCCCATAACCAATGCCATGTATCGCGCCATCGTCGATCAATGACCAGTATCTTTCCCAATACATGACAGGCTTGGGAGAAATAAATCATTGAAAGAAAACCATACCGGCCCAACCCAAAAAATACGTTCCCTTTCCAAAAGAATCTTTGGAACTGCATCTCACTTTATCGCACCCCAGAGAGAAAATAGTTTCACTTCACAAGGACTGGACAACCCGCGTCAATCTATAAAAAATATTTAAAATCAATATGTAATACAAATGAAGATTCCCAGTCTTTTGTCTTTCAACCTGTTCTTGGCATGGTTTTTGTCAAGGGATAGGTAGGTTCGATATGTTTTTTGCAAAGAAAACGGGCTTTTTGGGCAAGGGATGATGTCGGAAATTGTTTCGGGAGTTTGGCTATGGAGAGAAAGATCAATGTTTTGTTTTTATGTACAGGAAACTCCGCCCGGAGCATTTTGGCGCAGGCCATTTTGGAACGAGAGGGAAATGGACGTTTTGGTTCCTTCAGTGCCGGCAGCAAACCCGTTGGACAGGTTAATCCAGAGGCGTTACGTGTCCTTACGCTGACCAAACATCCCACAGAGCATCTGCGTTCAAAAAGCTGGACGGAATTCAGCCAACCAGGGGTCCCAGAAATGGACTTTGTTTTTACCGTATGCGATCAGGCCGCCAATGAAATTTGTCCCGTCTGGCCAGGGCACCCGATTTCAGCCAATTGGGGGGTCCCGGATCCAGCGGCAGTTATGGGAACCAGTCAAGAAAAAGCGGTTGCATTCAACGAAACCTACCGCCTTTTGTTGAACCGCATCTCCTTGTTTGTCAATCTTCCGTTGAAAAGTCTGGACCGTATCAGTCTTAAAAAACGGGTGGTAGAAATTGGGAATCACTGAGCCAAAGCTAGTGTTTGGTGTACGACTATTTTTTTCTTAGCCCAAGGAATGCAACAGCTCATAGCAAGATTCTTTGGATTTCCACAACGAGTTAAAAAATCTATTGAGAGAGGTATCATGCGTATCAAGTCAACATTGCATATTTCCGTTTTAATGGCAGCCTGCATGGGTGTCACCTTGCTTGTTCCAGGTCAGGCTCAGGCACGGGATCAAATCCAGATTGTGGGTTCTTCGACGGTCTATCCGTTTGCAACCACAGTCGCCGAAGAATTTGGTCGTGCAGGGAAATTCAAGGCTCCCGTTATCGAAAGCACTGGAACCGGCGGTGGTTTTAAACTATTTTGTGGTGGTGTTGGTGACCGATTTGCTGACATTTCCAATGCATCGAGGCGCATCAAAAAATCGGAAGTGGAGACATGTGCTGCCAATGGAGTCAAAGAAATTGCAGAAATAAAAATTGGCTATGATGGTATCGTTTTGGCCAGTTCCAGTGGTGCCAAACCCATCCATTTGACGCTCAAGGATATTTTTACCGCCCTCGCCCGTCAGGTTCCAGGCAAGGATGGCCAACTGGTCAGCAATCCCAACAAAACGTGGAAAGATGTCAACGCCAACCTGCCCGACATGAAGATTCGTGTTCTTGGCCCTCCGCCGACTTCGGGTACCCGTGATGCCTTTGCCGAATTGGCCATGGAGGGGGGATGCAAAGCCTATCCCGAACTTAAGGAATTGGTCAAAAAAGATGAAAAGCAACTCAAACCCATCTGCCATAGCCTGCGCGAAGATGGAGCGTATGTCGAAGCGGGGGAAAACGATAACCTGATCGTGCAAAAACTGGAAGCCGATCCGACTTCCCTGGGTGTCTTTGGCTACTCCTATCTGGAACAAAATCAGGACAAGTTGCAGGGAAATCCCATCGGCGAGGCGAAGCCTACGTTCGACAACATCGCCAGTGGAACCTATCCCCTCTCTCGTCCTCTGTTCTTCTATGTCAAGAAAGCCCACATCGGCATGGTCCCTGGGATCGTCGAATATACGGCGGAATTTGCCACCGAGCGGGCATGGGGCCAAGAAGGCTATCTTACCGGCAAAGGACTCATCCCCATGCCAGATGCGGAACGGCAAAAATTTGCAGAAGATGCCAAAACCCTGCCCAATCTGGCACTGTAATACCACGGTTTAAAGGCGACCTGCCCGCGCACCGCCCCTTACATCAGGGGGGCGGTTTCGTGCGGCGGGTACCTTCCGCCCTCATGGCGACCATCCTCCAACTTTCAAAAAAAAAATTTATACTGCCCCGCGAGCCTGTACCAAAGATTCCAGGGATGTCCCCGCAAGCATGGCGATGTCAAACAAGCTTTGTCGGGCAAAAACATCATAAGCTTCCGTTTCTTCGGAAAAGATGCCCGTTTTAACCATGGGACCATCGGGAGCAAACACCATGGTGTCCCCCTGCCACCCGACATGCGCCGTCGCACGATAAACATAGGTGACATTGCCGGTCAATTGCGCCGTGACCGACGTATGGTTGACCTGCGGATGCACCCAGGCCAAACCGCCAGCCGTGTGAACCTCAATATCCTGGTCGTTGGTCACATGGCCATTCAATACCTGAGCAATCGCCGAAGCGGTCATCCCCGTACCACATGAAAGCGTCAGTCCCACCCCACGTTCATGAGTCTGCACCAGAATTCTGTTGGAGTCCAATACCTCGACAAAACTGATGTTGGCACGGTTGGCAAACATCGGGTGATGCTCCAACGCCGGGCCAAGGCGATTGAAATCAATATCCCTCAATCTTTTGACCGTGATGATCATGTGCGGGTTGCCGATGGATAAAATGGTCCCTACCAACGATTCCCCAGCCACATCAAAGGACTGCGAAATAAATGGCGTCGTGGAGCCATTCGCCAAAACTCGGCCCGGGTTGGTTTCCACACGACCCATGTGGATGCGAACAAATGGCAACCGATATTGCTCGGAAATAAAATTATGCGTCTCATACCGTCCCCCCTTGGTCTCAAAAATCAGAGGAGAACGACCAGCATAATACCCGTCGTAGGCAACACGGGATGCACACCGCAACCCGTTGCCGCTCATTTCCGCTTCGCTGCCGTCGGGATTGAAAAATTGCATCCGTGGATGGGATGCGTCATGGATGGAAACAAAAATAACCCCATCCGAACCAATGCCCCCACCCCGAAGACCCGCCAAGCGGGCAAAAGCGGGTTTGACAGACTCCGGTACCTGTTGCGAACCGGTCTCATCAACCACGATAAAATCGTTGCCAGCTCCATGACATTTAATAAAATCCACCTCAAAAGGCTCCAACATGGTACCTCCAAAATAGGCTCAGAAAAATCCACCTGCCCCGCGCGTGCAGGGCAATCGCATTTGAAATTTCTGAGACACCAGAGCGTGTTGATATTGAAATAATTTGTTGATACCCATAGAATACTACTAAAAGAAAAAATTGGTCTGGGTGATTGCCCTCAGGGTTTTTATTTTAAATCAAAATCATTTTTTCTTGGGACTTCGTTTTTGACTTTAAGTTCAGAAGCCTAAAGCTGGAAACCTTTTTGTTTAAAGTCAAAAACAAAACCCTGGGGGCAATCCCCCAGACCCCTTTTTTCTTTCAATAATATTCTATGGGTATCAACACGCCCTGGTGTCTCAGAAATTTCAAATGCGATTGCCCTGGTAGGATATCATTGATGGGATCCATTTTTGAAATTGTATTTTTTTTATTGTTATAAACTTTTTGGATTGGCTTGACAGGCGACCAACAAGCAATTCAAGTTGCTTGGGCCATACTGATGGTGATGTCAACTTAGGAGAATGTTTCTTTGGGTCGAAAAATTCTGCATGTGGTCCTTGTGCTTGCCATATCACGCGAATTGGCCGCTATGACTTGGTTAGCCTGGGAGATTTCCCGTTCGCCGGCAACGGTTGGAACCGTAAGCCCCCAACGTGAACCCGATTGGACCGATCCCCTTGTCATGCGTCTTTCTCCAGGGACGGACTGGCTTGGGCGGTTATTTGGTGAATCGGCGGTGGCCAAAGATGTCACTTACGGCATGGATCGCAATCAATTGGATAAGATGCCGGTCTCGCCGTTAAATATTCTCCTGATCGGCGTTTTATTTGACGAAAATCCCGCCAAAAGCCTTGCCGCCTTCCTTGATCCTTTCGGGCGAGAAAAAATTCGCCGCATCGGGGCTTTGTTGCCGGAAGGGGCTAAATTGGTCGCCATTCTCCAAGATCGGGTTGTGGTCCTCAGAAATGGTATTCGTGAACAATTGCATCTTCCCGACGAGGGGCAAAGGGAAACCCTGGCTCGCTTTCGTGCCCGCGTTGAACAGCAAAAAGAGGTCAGTCGTGTCTGGAAAACATTTACCGAAAAACCGGAGGAGGTTTTACAGTTGGTACGGATGAATCCGGCAGAAAAAGATGGAAAACTGATCGGTGTCCGTTTGGATCATGGGCAGGATGCGGGGTTCCTGGGTCGATTTGGGTTGAAACCAGGAGACATTATCACTTGGTTGAATGGGGAAAAATTGGACTCCTACGAAAAAGGGATGCAATCGTTGCGCAAATTGAATCTTGCCCAAACCATGCAGTTCAAAGTTTTGCGTGGCGAGGAAACATTGGAATTTACCTACAACCGTACCAGCGATGAAAAATTGGAAGAGGCTTCTTTCGGGCGTGGAGAAACCCATAGGGGGGGGCTGTAATGCCTTTGGCACAGAAGTGGATGTGAGTTTCAATAAAACAATAATAAATGAAATACACGTCCTTAATTTCGTTAATATTAACAAAGAAGATTATGTTTCTTTGTTATTCTAAAACAGTTTACTTTAAAATTTCATTAATCTACTGGCAATGTTTGAAAAAAAATTAATTTACTTTCTTGTGATTCGCTCCGATATTCGATAATTTCCGCAGATTGGTTAACCATGTTACAATGAGGGAGGTAACTTATGAAAAGTCGTATCCTAGCCGTCGCTGCTGGTGCGTTTATCGCTGTCGGTTTTGCCGCTTCCGCCCAGGCCAGTCCTTTGCACGCCCAGGCTTGTCCTATGCACGCGGGTATGCCTCACCATGTGGGCTATGCTTATCCGGGAACGTGGCGGTCCGATGGATGGGTCCAGTGGCACAATCTGCCTGGATATACACAGTTGGGAAGTGTTGGTACCCAGCGTTACATGTCCAATGGTGGGTATCGTTTCCTGTCCTATCCCTATTTTTATAACTTTGTCAGCCCTCTGAAACCAACGACCGCCTTGGAAGCTGCCAACCCGGAACTCATGGCTCGTTGCGTCTGCCATAAAAATAACGCCGCCTCAGGCCAATGTGCTTGTCCTGCTGGTGCTTGTAAGTGTGCCCATCACCAACAGGGAAAAGCCGAGAAAAAGTGAGATGTATTTTAGGTCTCCCTATCTTCGAGGTTTTGATATGGCTGTCACCGGGGATACTCTCAAAGACGGACGGCCATCACCAAACGCTGTAGAATCTACTCACCAAAACTTGGGGTCAATATGATGAAAAAAATATCGAAAGTCTCCACCCTTACCGCTCTTTCATTGGCGGGAGCCGTTTTTGTCGGTTCCAGCTTTACAGCACCCACCTCGGCGCAAGCCGACGCAGTGACGGCGACTATCCTGGCTGGCAGTGCCCTGGGATTGACCTTGTGGCATGATCCCTGGCCAGTTCGCGCCGTGGCTAGCCCGTTCACCTACGTCTATGACCATGTGACTGGAAATGGTCATGGTCACCGCCATGGCCATGGATACTACGGAGCCTATGACCACTACGTCCATGTTGGGGTGCCGCAACACAGCCACGTCGGCATGATGCCGGTAGCGATTACTCCCATGGAGAAGCACGAGTTTCACGGCACTGCGGCTCAATAAACAGCCTTAAGCGATTGAATGAAACTGCGTTGACGATGTAAAACGGCGTTTTGCCTTTGGGAAAAAGCGCCGTTTTCTTCCCCGTTGCTCTGCTTTTTACCCAGGTTTCGGGCAATCAAAAACCAGTTTGGGCACCTGGGTAAACTTTTTGACGAAATGAACGGTAAACCCCTCACGGATATAGTCTGGCACTTCCTCAAAATCTTTGCGATTGGTTTCTGGCATGATCAACTCACGCAACCCCACCCTCCGGGCTGCAATCACCTTTTCTCGAATGCCACCGACCGCTAAAACCTGGCCGGTCAGGGTAATCTCCCCAGTCATAGCCAATTGCCGCGATACCGGTTTATTTAAAGCCAAAGAAAGCAAAGCGGTGGCCATAGTAACGCCAGCCGATGGTCCATCCTTGGGCGTCGCCCCTTCGGGGACGTGCAAGTGAATGGATTTATCCTCAATGCGACTGAGATCCCCACCCAACTCGTTGCATTGACCGAGTACGTAATGATAGGCAATTTCCGCAGATTCTTTCATCACATCGCCAAGCTTACCCGTTAAACTTAAATGCGGTTTTCCGGTGGCATAAAAAGCCGCTTCCACATCCAAGGTGGCACCACCCATAGATGTCCAAGCCAATCCCGTGACCACGCCAACCCCTGAAAGCGGCTTTTCATCCCGAAAATCGGGTTTCCCCAAGAATTCCTCAACTTGGTTTTGACCAATCTGAATGGGTGTCTGGGTTTCGTCTTCCAATATCCGCACCGCCGCTTTACGAGAAATGGCACCAATTTTTTGTTCCAATCGCCGGACACCCGCCTCCCTGGCATAACCTTCGATGATGGTCCGCAAAGATTCTCGGGAAAAACGGATGTGACTTTTGGTCAATCCATTCTTTTCCAACTGCTTGGGTATCAGATGTTTTCGGGCAATATTAACTTTTTCTTCGCTGATGTAACCCGACAAACGGATGACCTCCATCCGATCCATCAACGGACGTGGAATGGTATCCAACTGGTTGGCGGTACAAATAAATAAAATCTTGGACAGATCAAAACGAACATCGACGTAATGGTCAAGAAATTCATTGTTTTGTTCAGGATCCAATACTTCCAAGAGTGCCGAAGCGGGGTCACCCTGATAACTGGCCCCGATTTTGTCCACTTCATCCAGCATAATGATGGGATTGGCCACCTTTTTCAGGCGCAGGGCCTGCATAACCTTGCCGGGCATGGCACCGACATAGGTGCGTCGATGACCTTTAATTTCCGCCTCGTCGCGCATTCCGCCGACGGAAAAACGAAAAAATTCACGCCCCACCGCCTGAGCCACGGAACGACCGATGGAAGTTTTGCCAACCCCAGGGGGACCGACCAGCAGGATGATGGAGCCACCAATTTCCCCTTTGAGTTTGCCCACGGCCAGGAATTCAAGGATTCTCTCTTTGACATCATCCAACCCTTCATGATCCCGGTTCAGAATTTGTCTGGCCCGTCTGATGTCCAGTTTATCCTTTGAATGCACCCCCCACGGTAAACTGGTCAGCCAATCCACATAATTGCGGGTCACACCATATTCCGAGGAGCCGGTTTCCAACACCGAAAGCTTGCCCAGTTCATCGTTGATTTTCTTTTCCGCCTCTTCCGTCAGTGTCAGTTTCTCCAATCGTGCCCGATACTGATCGACATCGGCGGTTCGGTCATCTTTGGTGATACCGAGTTCCTTTTGGATCTCCTTGAGTTGCTCACGCAGAAAAAAATGTCGTTGATGTTCCGAAATCCCCTCTTCCACCTGTTTGGAAATTTTATCCTGAACCTTCACCATCTCCAGTTCTTTTTTCAGCAGAACCAAAACTTTTTCCAGACGTTCACGAATATCAAGTGTCTCCAAGACCTCTTGCAACTCTTCCCGTTTGGAACTGGTCATGGAGGCGACAAAATCGGCCAACCGGTCCGGCTCACCAAAATTATGCCGCGAAAGGAACATTTTGACCTGTTCCTGGTACAAGGAATCATACTTTAAAATATCCTTCAACGCGCTGATCACCGCCAGCGTGTAGGGTTTGATCACCTCCACATCCATTTTGTGACTGGCTTTATCATGATGGACGACACGCGCAACGATGGGGGGTTCTCCCTTGACGATTTCGACAATCTCAAAGCGGGAAATCCCTTCGGCCAGCAGTTTGACTTGTTTATTTTCTTCGTTGACCGCCGCTTCCATGATACGTGCGACTGTACCAAATTTGAACAGTTGTTCGGCGTTGAACACCTTGTCCCCATCCTCAGCATGGGACAGAATGATTCCGAACATTTTGCCTGGGGTATCCAGGGCGTAGCGGATGGTGTCGTAGTAGGGGGAGCCTTCGACCTGGATGGGGGTCAGCATTCCCGGAAAAAATGGACGACCTCCCAGGGGGTACAAAACCAACTGGTCTGGAAGAATATCATCGATTTTGGCGGGTGGGTGTCCAGAAACTTCCACGGCATCCTCCGCATTTGCCGCAGCACCATCCCCATTCGATTGGTCCTGCGTGCCATCCTGGTCTTCCTCGACGGGTGTTTCTCCAGTTTCCTGATTAGCCTCCCCAGAGAGTTCGTTTTTCTTTGAATCATCTGACATGAAGTTCATCCTTAACTTGATGGCCCACGGATCACATTCCCCGTTACGGATACGGACAATCCACACTATATGGGGCCAGTCTCATGAATATGCAAGTCCATGAAGAGAAATTATCGCCATCTTGATCGTTCAGTGCCGCACCGTTAAGTGGACTATGCAACATTCAGGAAGGTCACGGCGGGGGGCAAGAGGAGACAGTTGATGACGACATGGAGGGGGGGAGATGGATCCCGCCGTACAGGAGGCGGGATCCAGAAGATCGTCAGGAATTACCGCATCCACCACCCGCTGCGGGGGTGAATGATTTGCCACAACCGCAAGAGCTGGCGGCATTGGGGTTTTTGATGACAAACTGGGCACCATTGAGGTCTTCGACATAATCGACTTCGGAGCCGTTCAAATAGTTCCCAGACATGGGATCGACAAGAACCTTGGCCCCTTCGCACTCAATGAGTTCATCGTTATCTTCCTGGTTTTCATCGAATGTGAATCCGTATTGAAAACCAGAACAGCCACCACCGGAAACAAAAATACGCAGTTTCAGGTTGGGATTATTCTCTTCGGCCAGGAGGGAACCAAGTTTTTTGCTGGCACTCGGCGTCAAGGTCAGGGGCATGAAAGGGCTCTCCTTTTTTGTATGAATTTTCGCAGTGTGCGGGATCATGGCGTCATTCGCCGTATCGTGACGTAAGCGTGCCAATGAGGTCCCGTTAAAGTGATCGTTCATGGTAGCGTACGAATGTCGATATGGCAACAAGTTTGTTTCCTTCCCAGAAAAATGGTGTGGGGACTTGACACCCCGTAAAAATGCCCTTTCAATTGCTCCCTTCGTACTATCCGAACTGGGGACAGGTGATCGTTTCATGTCCATGACATCCATCCTGACGCACCCGTTCGCGGGCCGATCACATCGCCATTGGCGTCATTGGTACTGGGCCATGGTGGACCACGCCGTCCGGTGGAACCGGTTGCTTCGCAGCCGTGATTCCGAGTTTAAAAGCTTGGTATGGCAGGATCAACTGCGGTTTATCCTGGGGAGTCCTATCGCTGTCAATGGTGAAACGGCTATCAGGGCTTATGAAGCACTGCAATGGTTGTTCAGGGGGCAGGATGCGACGCCTGATGATGGGGTCTCCATGGGGTATTTTCCCATGGCACCGCACGCCGACCCGTGGCGACCCTCCTACCCTGAAACCACGGGATATATCATCGTGACATTGTTGGCGTATGGAAAGCTCTTCCAGGACACTCAGGCGATAGACCGGGGATGGGCCATGGGGCGTTGGGAAGTTCAGGTGCAGATGGAATCAGGGGCGGTGCAGGGTGGCGTGTTGGCGTCGGCCAACGATAGAAAACCGGCAGTTTTCAATACCGGCATGGTGCTTCAAGGGTGGGTCACCTTGTTGGAACACCGGTGGGACGATTCCGTGGCACAAGCGGCGATTCGCGCGGCTGATTTTTTACTTGCCGATCAGGCCGAAGATGGTCATTTTTGCACCCACGGTCCGTTTGTGGCGCAGGATCGGATCAAGACCTACAATGTTTTGTGTGCTTGGCCTTTGATGCGACTGGGGCGTCTTCTGAACCATGATGGATATCGCGATGCTGCCCTCAAGGCGGCTCGGGCCGCCATGGCCATGCAACGCGACAATGGTTGGTTTGCTTACAACGACCTGACCCGACCGGAGATGCCGTTGACCCACACCTTGGGGTATACCCTTCAGGGGTTGCTGGAGATCGGCAATCTGGTGGAAGATGCCGCCATGATTGCTGCGGTAACCCGAGGGTTGGGGCCAATATTGGCTCAGGTTGACCCGTGGGGATTCCTCCATGGGCGGTTTGATGATCGGTGGCGTCCGAGTGGTTTTTCCAGTTGCCTGACGGGCAGTGCGCAAATCGCCATTGTCGCTTATCGTATGTATCAAATAACCGGCATGATGACCTATCGAAACACTGCGGACCGCATCGTAAACTTTTTAAAAGGGTTGCAAAACATCACCACCCAACATCCTGGAATTCGCGGTGCGCTGGCGGGTTCTTACCCCATGTTTTTAGGAAGTTACATGACGGCGGGGTATCCTAATTGGGCCACCAAATATTTTTTGGACGCCTTGATGCTCCAAAGCGTCCTGGCCGAGTGACTCTTTGTGTAGGATGTGTTGACATTCGAT
>PEAO01000052.1 GCA_002753615.1 Magnetococcales bacterium DCbin2 | reverse complement strand
GAAAAATCAAAAGAAAAATCAAAACCCTGGGGCAATCCCCCAGACCCCTTTTTTCTTTTAATAATTCTCTAGGGTGTATCTCAAGCTATCGAACATTAATACGTCCTAATGTCAAGGGATTCCAAATGCAATTGCCCTGACTGTGGAATCCAGGGGAACATCCCAACGCCACGCACTTCAAGGGGATGGGAATGTTCTCCTGAACCCCGCAATCTTGTTCACTCCTCGAACCCTGTCAACAGGGAAAACCATCCCAGGGATGGGAACCTTCGGAGACGAAGCAATTTTTTTTGGGTATTTTTAAAAGATAGGGTTGCCAATTGTCAGGAATCCTTTTACTGTATGCCCCGCAAGACCGAATCCATTAGGGAAATTCTGTCTTTGCATGTCCCGTTCGTCTAGTGGACTAGGACATCGGCCTTTCACGCCGGTAACAGGGGTTCGATTCCCCTACGGGACGCCACTTATTTAAGAAAAGAACCTCTTTTACGACCCCCCAGGTGTACTCATGCGCGAGCGCGTTCAAAAAGTCCTTGAAGAAGTCCGTCCCTTCCTCCAAAGAGATGGCGGTGATGTTGAACTGGTGGATGTGACCCCCGGTATGGTGGTCAAAGTCCGTCTGCGCGGTGCCTGCGGAACCTGCCCAGGGGCAACCATGACCCTCAAAGGGGGGATCGAACGGGTTCTTAAAGAGCGTATTCCCGAAGTCGTCTCGGTGGAGAACGTACCCTGACGGACCCCGTTTTCCGGTATCGCCCATCACCACACTTCAATGCTAGGCCGGAGGGCGTCTCCATCGACCTGCTGGTTTTACATGCCATCAGCCTCCCCCCAGGTTTTTTCGGTGGTCACGCCATTGACGATTTTTTTCTGGGGCGATTGGATGCCGCAGCTCACCCCTTTTTCCAAGAAATCGCGACACTCAAGGTCTCTGCCCACTTTGTCATCGACCGTCAGGGGGCAGTGACCCAATATGTTCCCGTCCATGGGCGTGCGTGGCATGCCGGTGTCAGTATCTGGGAAGGGCGTGAAAATTGCAACGATTTCTCCATTGGCGTCGAGTTGGAAGGGGATGCCAATACCCCCTTTGAAGATTGTCAATACAATACCCTCGCCAGATTGACCGCACTCCTGCAATCACGTCTCCCCACCCTGCGGGAAGAGCGGATCGTCGGTCACCAACACGTTGCTCCAACCCGTAAATGGGATCCGGGGCCGACATTCGACTGGTCTGAGTTCAAACAACGTCTGCAACATTCCCAACCCAACACCAACTGGCCCGTGAGATGGGAGGCTTAGCGTCATGCCCCATGTGCATATCATCGGAATTTGTGGAACCGCCATGGCCGGCCTCGCCGCCCTCGCCAAAGAGCGCGGCTGGCACGTCACCGGCTCCGATCACGGCGTCTACCCCCCCATGAGTCTCTTTTTGCAAGACCTGGGTATCCCGATCCAGGAAACATTTGCCGCCGAAAATCTGAATCCCACCCCCGATCTTGTCCTGGTGGGTAACGCCATCTCCCGTGGTAACCCCGAATTGGAAGCGGTACTCGAACGCAATATCCCCTACCGTTCCGGGGGGCAATGGTTGTTTGAACATGTCCTCGAAGGGCGGCATCCGGTCGTTGTTTCGGGAACCCATGGCAAAACTACCACCACCAGTATGATCGCCCGTGTCATGGATGATGCCGGTTGGCACCCCGGATTTTTTATCGGCGGTATCCCCAAAGACTTCGGCCTCGGTGCCCGTTTCCCCAGAAGCCCCTGGGTGGTGATCGAAGGGGATGAATACGATACGGCTTTTTTTGACAAAAGACCGAAATTTTTACACTACCATCCCAAAACATTGATTTTGCACAATCTTGAATTTGACCATGGGGATATCTATCCTGACTTGGAAGCGATTCGTGTGCAGTTTCGCTTGTTGTTGCGACTGGTTCCCGGCAACGGTCAGGTGATGGCCAATTTTGATGATCCTGAAATTAGGGAATTGGTCAAAAAAGCCTATTCTCCGGTGGTAAGTTATGGGTTGAATCATGCGGATGTCCAGTATTCCGCCCGTCTACACCGTCCCGATGGCCAGGAGTGGAGCGTGTTGCGTGGTGGCGAAGAACTGTTCCGGGTTCAATGGCTCCTGTTGGGGCGTCATAATGTTCTGAATGGTTTGGCGGCGGCGGCAACCTGTCTGCATCATGGGATGGAGCCAACCCAGGTCAAACGGGGGTTGGAGCGGTTTCAAGGGGTGGCGCGGCGGTTACAGGAACGGTTTGCCATCAACGATATTCACATCTATGATGATTTTGCCCATCATCCCACCGCTATGGCGACGACCATCGATGGGTTGAAATGCAAGGTTGGGGCGCACCGGGTATGGGTGGTGGTGGAACCGCGTTCCAATACCATGCGCTCGCGGGCGCACCAGGAACGCTTGGCCCCGGCGTTGGCCCAGGCCGATTGTGTCCTGATTACCCGCCCGGCACCGCGTGGGATGACCCTGGATCAACTGTTGGATGTGGATGCGGTGACCGAAATTCTCAATCGTGGCACCGTGGGACCACTCCCCAAGGCCAAGGTGATTGCCAACGGTGTGGAAGCATCGGAATATTTGACAAAACACCTCAAGAAGGGGGACCATTGCATTATTATGAGTAATGGTGGTTTTGATGGTATTCACGAGCGGTTATATGATAGTCTCAAGGGTATCCAACCATAAAAGACTGGGGAAACGGGAATGGATCGGAGTCAAAGCCTTGAGGGCAAATTTTTGATTGCCATGCCGGGGTTGAATGATCCCAATTTTGAACGGTCGGTCCTCTTTATCTGCTCCCACAATGAGGAGGGGGCGTTGGGATTGGTCATCAATCAGGCCCATCCCGCCTCCATGCAGGAAATCCTGGAACAACTGGATCTTGATTGGAACCGCCATGATAAGGCGGTCGTCTACCAGGGGGGGCCGGTCGCTTTGGATCGTGGCTTTATCCTCTATGAAGACGCTTTGGAACTCCCTGGTAATCTTAAGGTGGAAGAAAATCTTTTCCTGGGGACTAACCCCGATATTTTGCGGCGTTTGGTTGAAGGGCCATCATCGGGTCGGTTTTTGTTTGCCTTGGGCTATTCGGGATGGGCTGGGGGGCAGTTGGAGTTGGAGTTGAAGGAAAACGCATGGCTGGTTTCGCGGCTTAACCGCAGGATATTGTTTGATGACCCGTTGAACGTCCGCTGGGCATCGGCCTTGAAGGAGATGGGGATCGATCCGGTGAAGTTGGTGGACTGGGGGGGGCATTTGACCAACTAGGATGTGGGGGCGATGGTTCCTGGCTTTTGTCTCTATAACGCGCTGATCTCAAACACCATTCCGAGGAGAGGATCTCATGTCCGATAAGGCATGTGTTGTTCATCCCGCCGTGGCCGTTCCCGATTTCTTGGCCCATGAACTGGTCTCCAAAATGGCCTATGTGGATCCGTTGGTTGCACGGGTGATTCGGGATGACCGGGGCGATCTCCATTTTCATCTGCGCCGGGTTCCCAGCGATGAAGAGCTTGCCGCCCTTCATGACAAGGTACAGCGTTCCGTGGCCTTTTTGGTTGCCACCACCCGTGAGCCTCCCATAAAAATTTTAGAAGACCGGATGGATCAGCCCGTTTTCTCCGCCGATGACCCCACGGTGGTACTGCTCCGAGATGGTCATGTCACTCAGACGGGTGATGGAGTGTTCTCCCTGGGACCACTGGTGGCTTCGCTGTGTCGTTATTTTGAAGGACAATTATTCCGATTGGGTTTTGCCCAAGGGGGGCATATCTATCGTTTTCCGGCGATGATCCCTTCGGGATTCCTGGAAAAAATTCAATATTTTAAAAATTTCCCCCATTCTCTGAGTTTTGTGGCCCATTTGCAGGAGGATATGGAAATCATTGAGCGGTTTGCCAAAGAAACTACCTGTTTCGATGGAACCCTCACGGTACCGGATCATTCCTTCGCTCAAATTCAGAATTTGCTGTCTCCCACGGTATGTCACAATTTTTATCTGATGTTGGCCAACAAGACCCTTTCCCGAACTCCCATGATTGCGACGGCTCAGGGGAATTGTTTTCGCTATGAATCCATTAACATGCACTCTTTGGAGCGGTTGTGGAATTTCACCATGTGGGAGGTGATTTTTGTCGGTTCCAGCCAACAGGTGAAGCAATGTCTGCTTCAGGCGGGGGAGGCGGCCAGTCGGATGTTGCAACAGTTGGGATTTGCTTATCGTCTGGAAAACGCCAATGATCCTTTTTTTATTCGGGAGTTTGGTACCCAGGCGGGATTTCAGCAAATCTATGATTTAAAATATGAATATCGTGCCCTGTTGCCTTTTAAAAATGGGACATTGAGTATTGGTTCCCGCAATTATCACATGGATTTTTTTGGGCGGAGTGTTGCGATCACCTTGCCCGATGGTTCTCCTGCCCATTCGGGATGTATTGGTTTTGGTCTGGAGCGGTTGGCTTTTGCTTTTTTGGCGCAATTTGGCACCAACCCCGATCATTGGCCGGAACCGGTCAGGATTGGAACGTTGGGTCAGGGGCGATGACCTCCGATTCTACCCTTATGAGGAGTGAAACCTGTTATGTCTCCAGAAGGTTGTTTGCAGCGTCTTGGACCGATTGTCCGCAAGGTTTTTGCGGACGATACCCTGGTGGTGACCGAGAGCCTGTCCATGGATGCCATCCCTTCTTGGGACAGCATCAGCCATATGGCGTTGATTACCGCCACGGAGCAGGCATTTGAGATTCGTTTCAGCTTGGTGGAATTGGTTGCGGTGGCTTCTATTGGCGATTTGCTGGTGTTGATCCAGACCAAAAAAGGCGATTCAAAATAGGTTTTGATTTTAAACGCGCACTATTGCGAAATTCGTCGTTGTGGATCCAGGTTTAAAGTGGGTTTCGGCTGTCATAGAACGCATGTTTGACGCCGAAATGCTGAGCCAAATGGTCTCCTAAGGCACGTACACCCAGGGTTTCGGTATTGTGGTGTCCTGCAGCGATGCAGTGGATTTTTTCTTCGCGGGCAAAATAGTATAATGGTTCGTTGGCTTCTCCCGTCAAAAACAGGTCTGCCCCTTTTTCTTTGGCTTCGCGGATTAATTCTGGGGCACCACCACTGCATACCGCTATCCGACTGATTTTTTTGGGGCCATAGGGGAGAATAATCGGGGAGTAGGCATGGAGCTTTTTGATAATCCGTCGGGTAATCTGGCCCATGGATCGTGCTTTGTCCAGCCGACCCAGGAATGAAATGGGTTGATGGTGGTAAAATCCGAACGGTTTTTTTTCGTTGATGCCTAAACGGTGTAACAGTTGGGCGTTATTTCCAAGTTTTGGATGGGCATCCAACGGCAGATGAAACGCCATCAGGGAGAGATTATGTTCCATGAGAACTTGGAGCCGTTTTTTTAAGGAACCTTGGACAATTCGGGAGTCTTTTTCCCAGAATAGCCCATGATGGACGAGTACTAGGTCTGCTTTTTGGTCGGCGGCGGCTTGAAACAACTCCAGACAGGCGGATACCCCGGTGACAATGCGTTTGATGTTGCGGCTGCCACGAACTTGGATTCCGTTGGGACAATAATCGGAAAACTGATTGACATTGAGCAATTGCGCCAAGTGTTTTTCTATTGTTTCCAGTTTGGCCATGATGCACTCCGATGGTGGTGTTCAATAAAATTATAAAAAGAAAAAGGGGGTCGGGGGGATTCCCCCCAGGGTTTTGATTTTGATTTTAAACAAAAATGTTTCCATGTTCCGTTTTTGATTTTGATTTTAAACAAAAAAATTTCCATCTTTAAATTTTTGATTTAAAGTCAAAATCGGAGCATGGAAACCTTTTTGTTTAAAGTCAAAACCCTGGGGGCAATCTCCCAGACCCATTTTTTCTTTTAATAATTTTTTTAACGCCGGGGAAAACGGCCCCGGGAAAAAAATCCCCCAGCCCCCGAACGGGTCGATACCCGCAACCCTTTGACCTCCATCACCTCGTCAGGAAGTTCCTTGAGAAACCGCGAAGGCAATGTGGGTTCGTAATGGTTGTACATAAAACGGCGTTGAGCATGACAAAGATACAACTTCTCCTTGGCACGGGTCATCCCCACATAAGTCAGTCGTCTCTCTTCCTCCAACCCAGCGGCATCACCATCATTCAAAGCCAATTTATGGGGCAGCAAACCCTCTTCCATCCCGACCAGAAAGACCAAGGGAAATTCCAACCCTTTGGCGGCGTGTAGGGTGGAAAGCACAACTCTTTCGGTGACCGATTTGGATTCGTCCGAAGGGTCGGAATCCAAAGTGGCCCGTTCCAGAAAGCTGGTAATATCGGTTTCCTGGCGGAGAAAAGATTTTAACTCATCAAGGTTTTCCATTCTTTCCTCACCCCGATCGCCTGACCGCAGAAAATCGTGATAACCACTCCCCTCCAAAAGGCGTTCCAAGACCTCACCTGCCAAAAACCCGGCGTCAAGTTCGGAGGCCGCTTTTTCGATCAACGTGATAAACTCTACAAGGGGTGCCATGGTGGCCTTTCCCAACCGATTTTCTGCAATGACTTTTTTAGCCCCCATAAACAGGCTGGCATCCGCCTCCTGTGCGGCCATCTGGATGGTGGCCAAAGCCTTGTCTCCAAGCTTGCGTTTGGGGGTGTTGATGATGCGTTCAAAAGCCAGATCATCCCGCTGTGAATGGGCCAGGCGCAAATAGGCGACGGCATCCTTGATTTCCGCCCGTTCCATGAATCGCAGCCCCCCGACGACTTGATAGGGGATTCTTTGCCGGTTCAGAGCCTCTTCAATGATGCGGGTTTGGTGGGCCGCCCGTACCAGAATCGCCGCTTGGCTAAAAGAACCACCGACACCCAATCCACGCGCAATCTCCGCCGCGACAAACCGCGCTTCATCCTCGCCATCCTCGGCGGTATAACGGACCAGTTTGGGACCGTCGGGGCCGTCGGTCCATAATGTCTTTCCCATCCGCCCTTGATTGTGATCGATGAGCCGACTGGCCGCTTTGAGAATATTGCCGGTAGAACGATAATTTTGTTCCAACCGGATGATCTGGGTGTTGGGGAAATCTTTTTCAAAGTTTAGAATGTTATCCAAGCGGGCACCGCGCCAGCTATAGATGGATTGATCGTCATCTCCCACCACGCACAAATTGCCGTGATGGCTGGCCAAAGCCCGCATCCAATCATACTGCACCTGATTGGTATCTTGGTATTCATCGACCAAAATATGGCGAAAACGGAGGCGATAACGATCCAAAGTTTCAGGGTGATTGCGCCACAGCCGCAGGCAATTGACCAGAAGATCACCAAAATCCATACTATTGGTTTTCCTCAGTCCCTCCTGATATTTGGCAAATAGCGAAGATATCCGCATCCGATCCCGGGGATTGCGTAAATGTTCTTCGGTGATCTCCTCCGGTCCCAATCCGCCGTCCTTCCAACGGGAAAAGGTATTGGCCAAACGTTTGGGAGTCCAATAAACATCGGAAAACTGAAGCTCTTCCGTTTGTTTGCGAATCATCCGCTCCTGATCGGCGGCGTCAAGGATCAGAAAATCGGAGGTAAAACCAATTTTATCCGCATTTTGCCGCAGTATGCGTGCCCCCATGCCATGAAACGTCCCCACCCAGAGTCGTCGGGAGGTTTGTGGATCCATAGCAACCCATTGCACCACCCGCTCACGCATTTCCCTGGCTGCTTTATTGGTGAAAGTTACCGCCAGAATTTCTTCGGGAGAAATTCCACGTTCGGCGATCAGCCAGGCGAGTCGTCGGGTCAGGACTCTGGTTTTTCCAGAACCGGCCCCGGCCAAAATCATGACAGGGCCATCGGCAGCGGTGACCGCTGTGGTTTGGGGCGGGTTGAGTTGATCGAGCAGGTCAGAAGGCATGGATGAATTAATCGCGTGAACTGTGTTGACTGAGAAGGGCCATGTTATAGGCGCGGATCATGTCTTGGTTGGAAATCATACCGATGACAATTGAGGAATCTGTCGGATCGACAACGGGAATTTGTTCAACGTTGTTGTTGGCTTCAAAACGCAAAAAGGCATCATAAAGAGTTTCATGGGGAGTGATGGTTTTCGGATTGTGAATGCTGATGTCTTTGATCAGGGCCAATTCATTGAATCCCCCTTCTTCAAAAGCCACTTCGCAAATATTTTGAAAGGTGATCATCCCCTTCAGTCGGCCATCGGCATCGACGACGATAAAACAATCCTGATGGGATTGTCGCAAAATATCCTTGAATTGACGAATATTGGTCGATTCCGGGATGGAAACATACTCTTTACGCATAATGGATTCGACGGAAATATGGCGCAGCAGATTGGCTTCCCGACCCTGGCGCAGGTCAATTTTTTTGCGTTTGAGGGTTTTGGTATAGACAGATTCGCGATAAATCTGGTTGATCAGGAGGGTGGCGATGATGGAGGCCACCATCAGGGCCAACATGATGCGATAATCGCCGGTCAATTCAAACAAAATCAGAATGGCGGTGATGGGTGCCCCCAAAACCGCAGCGGCCATGGCCCCCATCCCCACCAGGGTATAGGCACCGGGACCGGCGGAAAAGGAGGGAAATATGGAATGGGCGATGGTGCCAAAGCCGCCACCCACCATGGCTCCGAGGAACAAACTGGGGGTAAAAACTCCGCCGGAAAACCCACTGCCCAGGGCGATGGAGGTGGCCATGATCTTGGCAAAAACCAGGGCAATCATGGTCCAACCGGCCATTTCTTCCAGCAAAGCGTGGTTCATGACATCATAACCCACCCCCATGATTTCGGGAAAAGCCAGGGCGATGATTCCGATGCCAAAACCGCCGATGATCGGTTTGAGATAGACGGGTATGTTGATCCGTTTAAAAAGGTCTTCCGCTTTGAAAAGGGTGGCCATGAACAGGATACCGGTGAGGCCACAAACGACACCCAGGCCGACATAAGCGGGTATTTCCCAGGCGGAGACCAGGGTATAGTTGGGGACGATAAAGGCGGGAAAATCTCCCAGGTGCATCCGTGCGATGACCGTGGCGATGACCGATGAGAGGACGATGGGGGAAAAAGTGGCCAATCCGTAATCGGCGAGAATGACTTCCAGCGCGAACATGACTCCGGCGATGGGGGCGTTGAAGGAGGCGGCGATCCCGGCGGCGGCACCACAGCCGACGATGGTACGCATGTGGTTGTTGAAACTGGGCATGAGGGAGCCAAACCAGGAGGCGAGGGTGGCCCCAAGGTGGACGACAGGCCCTTCCCGTCCCACCGAACTGCCGCAACCGATGGAGAGGGAGCAGGAGAGCATTTTTCCTAAGGTATCGCGCACGTCCAACTTGCCGCCACGCAACGCGACGGCGGAAATCACTTCCGGCACGCCGTCGCCCCGAGATCCAGGAAAGAAAAAGTGAATCAAAGGCCCGATGATGGCCCCCCCCAGGACCGGCATGAACAAAATGTGCCACCAGGAGAGGTTACGGACGATTTCAGCCACATTTTCGTGGCCATTTTGCATGAAAATAAACTGGAATGATTCGGTGAGGATGCGGAATACGATGGTCCCGTAACCCACCACCAGTCCGATGGCGATGGCCACCACCGAAAGGATGATGTGTTCGTTGATTCCAAACTTTTGGACAAGTCGGAGCATGAACGCATTCAAGCTTTGTGAAGTGGCTGTCGATAAGAACCCTGTATCATGCAAAGGATACTAGACCGATCTGCGCCTCCCGACAAGAACGTGTGTGAGGTTGACGGATCTTTTCTACAAAAAAGATTTATTGGAGGGGTTATTATGGTGATCGACGGCAATGGACAGGTGGCATTACTGTCTTATTTGAAGGTAAAAATGGGGCAGGGGACGGTTGGCACAGGGGGATTGGGCACCCATCGGGCCGATTCGGTGGACATCTCTGCCGCAGCACTGGCGCAGGTGGTGGGGAGTGACCAAGCGGTGGCGATGCCGCAGTTGTTGGTGAACGAAGAGGTCGTCCGCTGGAGCATGGCACGTCTTTTTATGGAAACCTTGTTTGGTGATCAGAATGGTGCGGGTCAGGCGGCGGAACAAGGATTGGTGGATGCCGTGACGGGAGATGCTATGGCGGGGGATGTATCGTTTGATGATTTGCTCCAGGAAGCCAGCAATAACAATGGGAGTGGGCAATCGTCATTTTAAAAATGATCTGTAGCATGGCTTATCTTTCAGAGTGAAGACACCCCGATCGATGACTTTGACCCCAAAGAGCATTCTGATCACCGGTTGTTCCAGTGGTATCGGGTATGCCAGTGCGAACGCCCTCCGGCAGCGGGGGTGGCGTGTTTTTGCCACGGCCCGTCAGTCTGGGGATGTGGCGCGTTTGCGTGACGAGGGTTTTGAATCATTTTTGTTGGATCTTGCCGATTCGGACACCATCCATGGGGCGGTGGAGCAGGTCTTGTCTTTAACCCAGGGCCGCTTGGAGGCATTGTTCAACAATGGAGCCTACGGTCAACCGGGGGCTATGGAGGATCTCTCCAGGGAGGCGTTACGGCGGCAGTTTGAGACCAACCTTTTTGGCACCCACGAACTGACGCGGCTGCTGTTGCCGGTCATGCGACGCCAGGGTGGCGGGCGGGTTGTGCAAAACAGCTCGATTCTTGGTTTTGTCGCCCTCCCCTATCGTGGGGCTTATGTGGCGACCAAGTTTGCTTTGGAAGGGCTGACTCAGGCCATGCGCCTGGAGATGCAGGGGACTCAAATCTATTTTATCATCATTCAACCCGGCCCCATCGACACCCTGTTTCGCGCCAATGCCCGCAAGGTTTTTTTGGAAAATATCCCGATTGCAACCAGCGTCCACACGGCGAAATATGACCGATGGTTACGGGAGGATGCGGGTGAAGGCCAATCTCAGGGTTTGTTTTCGTTACCTCCCCAGGCGGTCGTCAAAAAAGTCATCCATGCCCTGGAAAGTCCCCGTCCCCGCTTGCGTTATGGGGTCACTTTTCCAACCCATGTGGCGGCCATGCTGCAAAGGGTTTTGACGCAAAGAATGTTGGAACGGTTGTTGAGAAGGTGGGAATGATCGGAGGAATGATTGTGACGTAACCGTTCATCTCCCCCTTAAAATTATTGAAAGAAAAAAGGGGTCTGGGGGATTGCCCCCAGGGTTTTGATTCTTTTTTCGATATTGAACAAAAAGCTTCAATACTTTGTTTTTGAGATTTCTTTTGAATTTAAATAAGAATATTTCCAGCTTTAGGCTTTTGATTTAAAGTCAAAACCCTGGGGAAAGAATTCCCCAGACCTCTTCTTTTTTTTTAATAGTTTTTTAGGGGGGGGCTGAACGGGTATCCCCCGATAGCGTCGGAAGGAGAAAAGCAACGCCAAGTCGTAGACGATCTTCAGCAGACCGCAAGCTACCAGCGGCGTTGCCAACCACCCGGCGGCGAACAAGGCACCCCCCAGAAGTGGACCGATGGCGGCGGCGAGGCTGCGCGGCACGGAGGTGAAACTGGCCGCCGCCACCCGCTCTGGCGGGGTGACTACCGCCATGACGAAGGCCGAACGGGTCGGTACATCCATCTGTGAGAGCAGGCCACGCAGGATCAGCAGCCCCAGGGACAGTTCCAGGTTGGGAACCAGAGCCGCCAGGATGAGTAGGATGTTGGACGGAAGATGCATGAACACCATAGTATTGAGAAGACCGATGCGCCGCGTCACCCAGGGGGCCGCCAGTAGCGAACAGGCAGTGGCCAGTCCAGCCCAGAAGAAAAAATAACTGGCGGCGGCGAGGGAGAGATCAAAACGCTGGAACAGCCACAGCGCAAGCAGCGAATGCACGATCATCCCTCCGGCGAAAGCGTCTACGGAAAACAGCACCGCCAGCCGGACCACGACGCCGCGCGATGCCCCCAACGGCTTCGGCAGTGCGGCTTGGTGTGGGGTGGGATCGGGAATCTTCCGGTAGAGCCACCAGACCAGCAACCCCACCCCGCCGTAGAGTAGGAACATGCCGCGTAAGGCGGTCGAATGTTCCAATCCCGCGATGGTCAACCACTCTGGGAGGGCGACGGCGAGGAATCCAGCCGCTGCGAACAGAGAACCGACCAAGCTGTACCGGGCAAACAGGGTAGTACGGGCGTCACCATCGGCGGCTTCAGCCAACCGGGCATGTTCCAGAGGCAAAAAAAGACTCACATCGCCGGCACTCGGGTTCAGGGTTCCGACGAAGGCGGCCAGCAGCAGGGGCCAGAACGAGGAAAAACCGGCAAAGGCGATTCCCGTGGCCGCCATGAGCAGAGCGGCACCCGATAATAACCGGCGATGAGGAAGACGATGGCCCCAGGTACCCACCGCAAGGGTCGCCAATGCCGATCCCAACAGGGTGGCCGTGCCGATCAGACCCACTTCCCAGGCACCAAGACCCAGAGCCAACAGGTAAGCGGGCAGCAACACCGACACATAGCCGTCGCAGAAGGCCCGCAACGCCCGTCCGATCAGCAGGGTACGGGCCTGTTTTGAGGTGGTCGGCGGTAGGATCCAATCATTGAGGCGATCAAGGTTCATGGCGCACCCGTATGGTTAGTCTGGAACCGGAGAGTCGCTCGGTGGCTGGCATGTCTTGATTTCCTCACCCAACATAGGTGGTGACGAGACCGATGAGCGCGCAAGCGGCGATCACCTTCATGATATCCTGTTTGTATTTCCATAGGGCGAGGAAGGCCGCCACCGACATCAGGGCGTAGAACCACTCGAAACCGCCGGTGAAAGGGTTGGCCTCGGTGGCCCGGGGCCACAGCACATGCCATCCGAAAAAGAGTGCCAAGTTGAGTACCACCCCCACCACGGCAGCGGTGATGCCGGTCAGGGGGGCGGTAAACTTGAGGTCGCCATGGGTGGACTCCACCAGGGGTGCCCCCGCCAGAATGAACAGGTAGGAGGGGAGAAAGGTGAAGAAGGTGGCCACCGACGCCCCGGCGAAACCCGCCAGAAACAGCATGTCGGGTCCAAAGAGCTGTTTGATCCAGCCGCCCACAAAACCCACGAAGGCTACCACCATGATCAATGGACCGGGGGTGGTCTCCCCCAGGGCCAAGCCGTCGATCATTTGGGTTCCGGTCAGCCAGTGGTAGTGGTCTACGCCGCCCTGATAGACGTAGGGCAGCACCGCGTAGGCCCCGCCGAAGGTGACCAGGGCCGCCTTGGTGAAAAATTCCCCCATGTCTCGCAGCACCGGATGGCTCAGCAGGAGCATCGCCCCACCCCACAGCACCCCGCCGACGAGCAGCAATAGAAGTAACCGGGAAAGTTTGAAGCGGGTATGTTCCGGCGCGGGGGTGTCATCGTCCAGCAGGGCCGGGCCGTAGGTTTTGTCGCTGGCCCCATGGCCGCCACCCACTTTGAACTTGTCTGGGGCCAGTCTGCCGCCGACCGCCCCCAGGAGGCCCGCTCCCAGAACGATGGTGGGAAAGGGGATTTTCAGGGCAAAGATGGCGAGGAAAGACAAAGCCGCCAGGGCTACCAGCAGGTTGTTCTTCAGTGCCCGTGAGCCGATGCGCCACGAGGCAAAGACCACGATGGCCACCACCGCTGGTTTGATGCCGTTGAACACCCCCTGGATCAGAGTCACGTCGCCAAAGGCCAGATAGACCCAGGTCAGACCCGCCAGAATGAAGAGTGAGGGGAGTACGAACAGCGTCCCCGCCACGATGCCGCCCCAGGTGCCGTGAAGCAGCCAGCCGATGTAGATGCACAACTGCTGCGCTTCTGGACCGGGCAGCACCATGCAGTAGTTCAGGGCGTGGAGAAAACGGTGTTCGGAAATCCAGCGTCGCTTTTCCACCAGTTCCTGATGCATGACGGAGATCTGTCCGGCGGGACCGCCGAAGCTGATGAAGCCCAGTTTCAGCCAATAGACGAATGCCTCCCAGAAGGAAGGGTGGGGAGGTCGTTCACCAGTGGAATTGCTCATCGTTGTTCCTTAAGATTCGGAGAAAAAGAGGTGGTAGTCGTCCAGAATGCGTCCGCCATAGTCCAGGAGGGCGTCATCGTCATGCAGGCGGGATTTCATCCCCCGCAACAGGGCCAGGAATCCCGGGGCCTCCTGGGAGGTCGGTTCACCGATATCCAGGGCATGGATCATGTGGGCGAGGGGCCGTAATCCTGGAGTTTCTTCCAACGCGAAGGAAGCCATCAGGGTCTCGAAGGTGATCCGTGTCCCCACATGGGAAAAACGTGCCCCTTCAAAGTCGAGGCGGGGGGCTTCCGGCGGGGGGGCTTCCGGGGGGGCGAACCAGACAAAGTGCGCTGCCGGATCGATAAACCGAAGGATCAACCACGCCGAGGCGAGCCGGTCCACCCACAAATCGCTGCGGGTAGACCACAACCGCCCCTGGAATTCACGCCGGTCGAGCCGTTCGATCTTTCCCGGACGGGCGTTGGGTTCGCCGGGCGACAGTCGGGCATCCAGCACCGATTCCAGTTCGGCGAGCCGACGTTGCGTCGTTACACGGGCCGGACCGGGGAAGAAATCGATGGCCGTCAATTCGTCGAAACGCCGTCGTAGCCCCCGCACCGCTTTTTTGAGATGGTTTACATCGGGAAAGATGGGGTCCAGCCGATCCAGTTCGGCGAGCAGGGTGGCGTACTCCACGCTCCGGTCAAACAGGGCGCGGAAACCTTTCTCCTGGCCGTGGGGCTGGGGCAAAACCCGCAGCACCTCAGCTTGGCCGCCCGCCTCCCGGATCTCGGCCCCCAGGTCGGTCAAACGTTGTTGATGCACCTCTCCGAAGGGTAACAGATAGACCCCATCCCGCAACACTGCGCAGCCCCAGGTCTTGAGGGTGCGCCAAGCCCGCATCCGCTCGGTGGCGTTGCGGGAAGGAAGACTGAGAACCAGGGCGAGATAGAGGGTCTCCTCTGTCGAATCAGTCGGCATCACCCCCTCCATCGGGATCCTGCAACGCTGGTAATGGTGTTCATGGCAACCTCTGTTGGCTTGGTTTGGGAGTCGCTGCTCCAGCATTGAACATCGAATGTCAATATATCATTGTAACTAACTCTACTATACTGTAGAGATCATATCAACACATTTTTGTTTCTGACAGAAAAGAGAGGGTGACCCGAACCGTGAGGTAACGATCAGGAAATGCACCATGGAACGGGAAGCGGTCATGCGAGTTGCCGTGTTTTTTGGGGTGTTATGTGGTGTTACGGTTTGGGAATTTGTGGCACCGCAGCGGGGTTGTGGGCTTTCACGCAAGGAGCGGTGGTTGCCGAACATTGTCCTGATCGTTTGGGGATTGCCCCCAGGGCTTTGGGTTTGATTTGAATGTTGTTTTTCTAAGCACCTCGTGGTTTGGGGTTTTTCGCGTTTTTTGCGAAAAACCCCAAACATCATGCCTTGTTTCCGCCGGTGTTGCCGTACTCTCTGCTCAAGGTCAGTGAATGGTTTTACCCAGTCTGAGGATATCTCGTATAGGACTTTATGCGAGGGATTGTCCCTGTTGTTGAATGGCGGTGAGGAACCAGTTGGGATTCCGAGAGCCTACTGGACGGGTGAAGGTCCAATATTCCTCCACGACCACGGGGATGGAACGATCACCTTCCACAACAACCCCTTGTGCGTCGGTGGAATACTCCAGCATGGAGACTTGAAAACGGACGGTGATCCAATCTTCCCCCGATTCTTGCCACGCTTCGCTGATTTCGGCCTGTTGAAACTGGATGTTGTCGATATGATCCTTCCGTTGGTTGACTTCCTTTTTCTTCATATCGGCCAGAACATGTTCCAACATGGTGGTCGTCAATAAAGGGCGCAGACTGTCTGCGTTGCCATCGCACCAGGATTGTTGCATCTGTTGAAAAGCTTGTTTGGCCCCACTCAGGAATTGCCCTTCGTTGAAATTCCTGTCCATGGAAGCGATATGCTCCAACCCCTGGGAGACCTCATCCATACCCGCACCCATACCCGCACCCATTCCAGCGTAACTGGGGCTGGGGTCGAAGGATTGCCCAGGTCCGTGGCTACCCCTTTCCTGATAGAGGGGTGATCTTTCGGTATTGGAACTGGGAAAATTAAAACCACTGGCCTGTGGTAACGGACGGCCAAACGCGGGACCAGCGGCAGGGGTCATGGCGCGTTGGCGTTTATACCAACGAATGCCGAACCAAATTGCGCCTCCGATGAGCAAAATCTCCATCAGGCCGATCCCGCCGGCACCCGTTCCAGCGGCTCCCGCACCGCCAAACAACATAGAACCGAGCATTCCACCCAACATGAGTCCCCCCAATCCGCCAAGGAGTCCAGACCCGATGCCGCCGAACATCCCTCCGGCAGCGGCACCACCTGGGCGTTGCGAGACCGAGGATTGATTAAAGCCGGTACGTGCGGCAGGTTGCTGGGGTGCCGAAAAACTTTTTGATCCACGAGAACCAAAGGAACTGCCGCCGCCCATCCGTTTGGCGTCGGCCTCATCCGGGAAAACGGAAAGAACGCCAAAAGCCATGAAGATGGCGATTGTCGTCATGATGACGGGTTTGAAAGAAAACATGAAAGATCTCCTTTGCTGATAAGTATGATACATTTTTATGGTATGTTGAACGTGATGCATGGTCTCTTCTAAGCGATTGTCTACCCTGTAATACTCTATAAAATCATCATGTTATCAATCAAAGATATCGAACAGGGACTCCAGGGGATTTTTCTTCCGATAATGCTTGCCCTTGTCGGAGGCATAATGCCTGGATGCATCATGGTCCTGTTTGTTATGCCCATGGTGCGAGGATTCATGGTGCTGAGTGTATGGGCTTTGAGGTGTATTCCGAAATGGCGACGGTGCGTCCCTGGTGTTTCCCCCTTGAGATTCCGGGGTGTGCATCTGATCCCGAATGGGCTGCAAAAGTTTTTCCAGTTCTCCTCTGTCAAGCCATATTCCGCGACACTGCGGGCAGGTATCCAATTCGATCCCCGACCTTTGGACAACCAACATGCCAACGTTGCAGTTGGGACACAATAAAAGAGGCACGATCTATCTCCTTATCAAGCGGAGGGTTGGGAAAGATACCGACTCTATGCCAGAACCACTATACGACAGTGAGATGATCAAGTAAATTCGATAATATCTTATTCAAGGGCAGTATTTTCCGAAAGGAGCAAGGGTGAACTACAAGCACCTTCACTATTTTTGGACTGTGGCTCGGGTTGGGAGCATCACCGCAGCGGGCAGGTTACTCAGACTTCGTCCACAAACTTTGAGTGCGCAAATCCAAATATTGGAGGAGGCGTTTGGCTTGGCACTTTTTGAAAGGGTCGGGCGACGATTGGAGTTGACCGAAACAGGGCAGGTGGTTTTTGACTACGCCAACGAGATGTTTCTTCTGGGCAATGAACTCGATGAAATGCTCAAGGGGATGCCGATACAAAGGCCACTTCGATTCCGCGTGGGGATCGCCGATGTCATTCCCAAACTGATCGCCTACCGTTTTCTCGAACCGGCCCTTCGGTGTGAGCGGGAGGTGCATCTGGTGTGCAATGAAGATAAAATGGTCAACCTTTTGGCTGACTTGGCTCTGCACAAGTTGGATATGGTCCTGGCAGACAGTCCTACGATACCCGGCATTTCCGTTCGTACCTACCATTATTCCATGGGGTCCGTTGGGGTGACTTTTTTTGGGACGCCCGGACTTCGGGCAGACTATCCCGGTCCATTCCCTGCGTTGCTCAATAATGCGCCAATACTGATGCCTACGGTGGGAAATTCCATTCGTGGAGATATCGGTCGCTGGTTGAACGATCTGGGAATTGTTCCAAAAATTGTCGCAGAATTTGAAGATACCGCCCTTTTGAAAGCGTTTGGTCAGGCGGGCGCGGGCTTCTTTTTCATCCCATCTATCATTGAAGATGATGTTGTTTACCAGCATCAGGTCGAGGTTATTGGGCATACGGAATCGGTGCAGGCGGAATATTTCGCCATTACGACGCAGCGTCGTGTTAATCATCCAGCGATTCAGGCGATCAAGGAGAGTCGCCAAAGAACAAGAGTTTGACCTCTTTTTTTTGCCGGTTGGCGATGAAAAATCTGACCTTCTCATGTTTTCTTCTCATCCCTGGTATCCCATAACACGGTAAAGTTCAACAATAGTGGTGGATGCTGCGCACGGAAGAGGCTAGAATGGGGCATCGTCCAATCACGGTGAGGCCCCATGCGGAGCTGTGTTGTCGTGTTGGCATCATGACGAGATGATTATCAACTGATTGCGAGGAGGTGGTTCATGATTCCTGAAGTTTTTGTTGAAGGTGTGGGTGAGATGAGTTTCAATCTTGGCATGGTGCGGATGAGCCTGGTAGGTCTCTCTCAGACCGAAAAAGACGAAAAAGGTAACCCAAAACCGGAAAATCGCCAGCAGGTGATCATGTCGCTACGCGGTTTTTTGGTCTCGCTGGCAGCCATGCAGAATATGGCCGACAAGCTTACGGAAGCGGGTGTGCTGAAAAAGAAAGAGGCGGTGGAATAAGATCGGCCCGGCAGACTGGGTGTCGATACCAGGGTGACCGGGTTGGGATTCTGGCACATTGTTATCCCCAGTCCCCGTTGCAACCGCGACAGGCATCCCCCGGACCAACCTTAGTTCAAGATGGTCCGGGGGGGGGCTGCGAGGGTTGTGGGATCCCCTTTTTGGCGAGAGGGCCGTTGTCCAGCAGTCCCAATCTCTCCCAGAAACATGGGGGAACGTGGGCGAGCCATGCCGGAGGTGCCAGGAAGACCTAGACTCGGACTGGGGATGGTCCGTGGCAAAGGGATGCCAAATCTGGATGGCGAAGGGCGGATTGGGCGGTTCAGGATTGGTCGTTGATTCGGAGGTCTTCGCGGTTACGACCGTTGTTTTCGTATTCACGCAGCCATTTTGGCGTAGGCCCCTTGCCGCTCCACGTCTGATCATGATCTTGAGGATTGCGGTATTTTGGGGGAAGTTTCAATCCCTTGTCACTCCTTGTCATCCGGCCCGTCTGGTTTTCGACGAACTCTTCGATGGATTCATAACCGGCGACCCTCGCCAGCTCATTCATTTGTGAACGGATTTGTTTGGACTTTTCACGGCGTTTCTTTTTGATGAGGGAATCAATATCGGCACTTAAGGTAACCAATTCCTCAAGTGGCAGACTCTCAAAGTTGGAACTGTGTATTGTATTCATGGAACTTTCCTCAACAGGCATTGGGGGTTTAAATCGGGTTGTGTCCAAATGATACTCGCCTCAAAGATCCACAGTGTAGCGAACTTGCATAGCACCGTCAACTTCGTGAATCGTTTTCAATCAATATTTGCAAAGAATATTTTCCAACAAAGAAATTTATAAGAAAAATAGAGACTGTGTGATCGTACTGGAATGCGCGGATACTTCTGGAGTATGTTTGGAGATTGGCGGTTGTGTGAATTGAGTATCGGTTGGTTTATTGGTTTGTCACATTGAATTAGGGTCGTGTGAAGAAATCCACCCATGTCGGAGGTATCCATGTCAGACATTATCTATACCAAGGTTGATGAAGCGCCAGAGCTTGCGAGCGCATCATGGCTTCCCATCGTTCGTGACTACTTACAAAAGGCGGGAATCACCGTTATGGTGATGGATTTTTCATTGGCAGCGCGAATTATTGCCAGTTTTCCAGAAAATAGTACCGGATCACAAAAATGGGCGGATGATTTGCGGGAGTTGGGTGTATTGGTGACCACGCCTGAGGCCAATGTGATCAAATTGCCCAATATCAGCGCATCGGTTCCCCAACTGAAAGAAGCGATCCGCGAACTCCAGGGGAAGGGATATGCACTTCCCGACTATCCTGAAAATCCAGAGACGCCAGAGGAAAAAGCCAATAAAGCCAAATATGACAAGATTAAAGGGAGTGCTGTCAATCCGGTACTGCGGGAGGGGAATTCGGACCGGAGAGTTCCCAGGTCGGTCAAGGAGTTTGCCCGGAGGAATCCCCATTCCATGGGGGAATGGCGGAAGGATTCCAAGACCCATGTGGCGACCATGACCTCCGGTGATTTCTTTGCCAATGAAAAATCCATCACCATAACCAAGGAGTGTGCGGGAGCGGCCAAAATTGAATTTGTCGCTCGGAATGGGACGGTTTCAACGCTGAAGGAGAACCTTGCTTTTCCTCAAGGGGCGGTGGTCGATGCCACGTTCATGAGTCGGAAACAATTGATTGACTTTTTGGAGAGTCAAATTCAACAGGCCAAGCAACAGGGTGTCCTGTTTTCGTTGCACATGAAGGCCACGATGATGAAGGTCTCCGATCCCATTATTTTTGGCCATGCCGTCAGGGTTTATTTTAAAGAGGTGTTTGAAAAACACGCTCAGACATTGACGCAACTGCGTGTCGATCCCAATTATGGATTGGGCGATCTTCTGGCCAAAATTCAATCCTTGCCGCCCCAGGGCCGACAGCTTATCGAAGCCGATATCCGGGCCTGTATGGAAACCCAGCCCCCACTTTATATGGTGAACTCCGATAAGGGGATCACCAATCTGCATGTCCCCAGCGATGTCATTATCGACGCATCCATGCCCGCTTTGATCCGTGCCGGGGGGAAAGGGTGGGGGCCTGATGGTAAGCCCCAGGATGCCCAATGTGTGATCCCAGACAGCAGCTATGCGGGCATCTATCAGGCGGCCATTGATTTTTGCAAAAAACATGGTGCCATGGACCCATCAACTATGGGCAGCGTCTCCAATGTGGGTCTTATGGCGCAGAAAGCCGAAGAGTATGGTTCCCATGGTACCACGTTTCCGTCGCCTGGCTCTGGAATCATTCGGGTGGTGAATCATCATGGTGATATTCTATTGCACCATGCGGTGGAAGAGGGAGATATCTGGCGGTTGTGCCAGACCCGGGATGAAGCGATCCGCGATTGGGTTAAACTGGCGATCAATCGCGCCCGCATCAGTGCAATACCCGCTATTTTCTGGTTGGATGAAAAGCGGGCGCATGACGCCGAATTGATCAAAAAAATCCAGGTGTATTTCCATGATCATGATATCCAAGGATTGGATATTCGCATCATGGCACCCCATGAGGCGACGCACGTATCCCTGCAACGTGCTTTCGAGGGGTTGGATACCATTTCTGTGACGGGCAATGTTCTCCGGGATTATAATACCGATTTGTTTCCTATTCTTGAAGTCGGTACCAGTGCCAAGATGCTTTCCATTGTTCCATTGATGCAGGGGGGGGGATTGTTTGAAACGGGTGCCGGTGGTTCAGCACCCAAACTGGTGCAGCAATTCCTTGAAGAGGGGCATTTACGTTGGGATTCCCTGGGAGAATTTGCGGCACTGGCCGCTTCTTTGGATCATCTGAGTCGTACCTCTCAAAATCCCAAGGCGGCATTGATGGCCAAAACATTGGATCAGGCGACAGAGCAGGTATTGCTCAATAACAAGTCACCCAAATCGCGTAAAGGGGAACTGGATAATCGCGGAAGTCATTATTATTTGGCACTGTATTGGGCGCAGGCACTCGCCGCACAGAATGAGGATCTGGAACTGAATAGGATCTTTGCCCCCATCGCCGCCCAACTTGAACAAAAACAGCTCCAGATATTGGAGGAACTGAATGCGGCTCAGAAAACTCCGGTCGATTTAGGGGGATATTATTTTCCCGACCCGGCCAAACTGGCGGCAGCTATGCGCCCCAGTCAGACATTCAACGCCATCATTGGGTCGTGATCCCGGTTTTTGGCGTTACACCAGAGGGGGGGCATTCCAGGGCAATCGCATTTGAAATTGGCACGTCCAAATGCCTCGGAAAAGATAAATTATTAAAAGAAAAAAGGGGTCTGGGGGATTGCCCCCA
>PEAO01000051.1 GCA_002753615.1 Magnetococcales bacterium DCbin2 | reverse complement strand
GGCAATCCCCCAGACCCCTTTTTTCTTTTAATAATTTATTCTTTCCGAGGCATTTGGACGTGCCAATTTCAAATGCGATTGCCCTGATTGTCCTTCTTTGTTGATTTGGGGGATGGAGGCGTGTCAGGCCCGGGAAAATGGGTGTGGGTTTGGTTCATTGTCAGGGGGGAATCTTTTCCATATGGAAAAAAAGTGGGCGATGGCAGAATCTTTTTCATCGCAAAAGAAAGATTCCGAGATATTTTGCAGTGAAGTGCAGGCGTCCAGGACATGTTTTTGTCGTGGAATCATGTAAATGACGGTGAGGGGGTTGGGCGAACGACGGATTCGTGTTTCGATATTGCCAACCACCAGCTGCATGACCTTTTCGCCAAAGGGATTGCACATAAAAATAATGACAGGTTCATCGGGAATGGAAAATTCTGCCGCATCCCCAAAGGTAGCGTGTACCGAACGGCATTGGATATCGTGGCAGTGGTGATTGAATTTGGTTATGTTTTTTTTTGCAATCACGTGAAGTTTTTCGGAAAACTCAACGCCAATAATCCGAGCGAAGGGCTTGCGGGACGCAAGCATCAGAGCCAAACCTTTTCCTGAACCAAGATCGATAAATACCTTGTCTTGACACGACAGGTTATCCATGTCCAACAATCGGGTTAATAAACTTTCGTTACATTTTTGGTATTGAATCGCATGTTTGACATGGACGCTTTTGATATCAAGTTTCTCTGGTACGATGTATCCCTCCGTATCGACTCCATAACGGTAGGAAAGGGTTGATTTTCTGGTAGATAAATATTTCACCAGAGACTTATATCGAAAAAGTCTCCGAAGTCTTTTAAAGCGGATTCTTTTGATGGAATAAAATGAATTGACGCTGAAACAATACATCCAGCCAAGTATTGGATATTTTTTTATTTTCTCTCTGATGTTCATGGATTTTTTGGCGGCACCGGGAAGATATGATCCGTGCGACCAAGCAAGGAATTTCTTTTTATTTTTTGAGCCATATTTTTTCTAGCATCCAGGACACTTTGGATATGGAGACGAAGGATTACCAAGATGGTGACATAATGATAAGGTAGATCATAGTATGCCAATCCAAGGGAGAATCCTGCACCATAATATCCCAACAGACCCAGGATGATCATTTTTGCCATGACGGAAGCCCAATACAGTTCCGTGTCTTTGCGACAGCGCATGATGATCCAGCGTCCGTAGTTCAAACTGGTCAGGTGCATGAGTACCCAAATGACCAGACCGGCGTATCCTTGTTCTCCCAGGACTTCGAAGTAGATTGAGTGGGCATCATGACGATAAACACCGGGTGTGTAATGATTGAATACCCCCTGAGAAAAGGCTCCGAAGCCACCACCGAGGAAAGGGCGATCCGCCGCAATGGCCTTGGCGACTGCCCAGGCATCAAACCGTCCCATGACGGAAAGATCTTGAAGAATTTCAGCATCTTTCCGAATCAGACCGTCGCTTTCGGTCAACGGGATGACGGTATTTTTATTCAAGCTGAGTTCTGTTTGAAGATCATAGGAGAATAGTGATGCTGGATAAAACTTTATAGTTTCCTTCAAGAAGGGTAAATTTAAGGATTCAATCATGGGGGTTACCCTAAGCACCCATTTTTCTGGCATCATCATGATACCTGATGGGATCAATATGACAAGGATTGCCAGGGAGGCAATTTTTTTTCGAGATGTGATCCAGAATACGACTCCCATAGCTGTCAAGCCGACAAGTCCACCACGGGAATAACTCCCAAATATGGCCATAATACACAGAAAGTTGACTCCCAGTAATGCCAAACGGACAAGGTTATGCTTGGTGGTATGCATGAAGTAGAGAGATAATGGCAAGACCATGTTCAAGGCAAGGGCAAAGGTATTATTATCGGATATAAAAGAATACTCTGGCCCCATGACCCGGAAATGACCGCCTCTGAGTAGGGTAAATATGCCACCTTTTACGCCAAAAAATCCAATGGAGAATGTAATAACTCCAACCAGGATGATCAGATGTTCTTTTTCTTTGATGAGTACGTATGTTACGATAACCATGATTTGGATTTTTATAAATCGGTCCCATTCCTGCCAGGCGGAGTATGGTTCAAATGCGTTATATGCTGTTAATGTTGTCCAGGAAATAAAGAGCATCCAAAGAACGGATGGAAGCGTCAGTGGTATGCGGATTTTTGTTTCTTTGGACCTGAAAGCTGCGATCAGAGTGACGATTGCGACGATATAATTGAACCGGAAATCGTAGGCGAACCCCCAAGCAAGTCTATGGGGTGTCATATAGGTGAGCCAAGCCCACATGTAAACGCCGTAGTGGGGTCTGACGAAGATAACGGGCAAAGACCCAAAAACGATGAGAGTCAGGAGAAGATCACGCATTCAGTCCTCATCGGTAGGTTCAGCATGGTCTTTCGACGCCAGCGATCTTTGCCATGAGATTCACATAGCGATGATAGTCATCGGGATTGTCATTGAAGCAGTTGATATAAGATAAAAAATCTTCCTGTATCTGTCTGAAGGCAATGCCGATACCGGATGATGTCCGAGTCAGTAATCTGCCATGCATTTTGGAATTTTTGAGGATGTCCAGAAATCCAGGCATCAGCCCATGATCGATGATGTCATGAAAAAGGAGGATGCCGTCATCTTTCATCAAAGACTGGACTGCGAAAAAATCTTTGACGATGGAATCGATATGATGGTCGGCATCGATGACGATCAAATCCAGAGGGGTCGTACAGTGGTTTGTAAAGATGGTCTGGACATCATCGGGAGAGCGGCCTTGAACGGCAATGATATTCAATCTATTTTTCCTGGCCAATGTGTTGGTAAAGGTGATCCCCTCTTGTCGGGTATCTATGGCAACAACATTTGCATGAGGGAAAATTAATGCCAGGGCTACGGTACTCCAACCATGGGCATTCCCAATAACCAAGATGGTTTCTGGTGCGAGAAATTCTGAAAACCCTTCGATAAACTGAATTTCCTGTAGGCTGAATCCATAGTCGCCGATGATTCTGTCCTGCACCATGAACGTCGTAAATTGGGCGGAGATGATGTTAAAAAAACGGTGGGAGGGATACCCGCTCATGGGGTGAAAGCCCTCCTTCACGAATATGTCATATAATTTGGGTAGGATGGTTTTCATGGTCTATGATGGTTTGTGTGGCTGTGATGTCGGCTCATTTCTGAAGACCGTCACAGATTATCTTAATGAAGGTTGCCTCACCATGGAAATAGTCATCTTTCTCATGTTTCAGACGCGAGTCTTGATCAGGACAGGATGGGATGTGTTGTGAAGAATAATGGGTTGGTTGCTGAAATTTTGACATTTTGAAAGCGATCAAAAATTAATCCCGTGTTTTTTGATGTTTTATTTTGATACGATGAACCCTGGTGTGAACGGAGGGTGAACCATGCACGAACCTGTTTTGGATATCTTCGCGTTGCGTGTCGCGACACTGGGTGGTATCGGTCGGGTGGGGATGGCTCCGGGAACCCTGGGAACGTTGGCAACGCTCCCGCTGTGCTGGATGGTGATGCGTAGTGGAATGGCCTGGCATCTCCTGGTCCTGGCGGTCGTCGTTGTTATCGGGACATGGGCCGCCCATCGGTCAGCCCGTCTTTTGGATAACAAAGATCCCAAGGAAGTTGTTGTGGATGAAATGGCTGGTATGCTTTTGACCATGGTGGGTACTTCGGAAGGGTGGTTTGGTCTCCTGGTCGGTTTTTTGGCTTTTCGCTTGTTTGATATTTGGAAGCCTTGGCCGGTAAGCTGGCTTGACAGGAGTGTCCCGGGCGGATGGGGTATCATGGCGGATGATCTGGCCGCAGGGATTTATGCGGGCTTGGTGGTAACGATCGTGACTTTCTGGACGGAGTAAGAATGAAGTGTCTGCTTGTTTTACCTCTGTGGAGTGAATCCCGGACGATTTACCCCGCTTCTGGAAGACCCCACCTGGATTTGCTTCTTCAGTGCCTGGGTTATTCTCAAATCATGACGCGAGAACTGGAGCCGGATTCACCGTTTGACCCGGGTGATGTCGAAGAAACTTTCGGGTTGATTCTGATCCAGGCGGATAGCCGCAATACCCATGGCCGGTTGCGACGCTCGGTTTTGTCCAATCTGGGGCTTTCGTTGGGGCTGGATGGTCAGGGGTCGGATCGTCTTCGTGTTGTGGGGGCACGTCCTCTCTATGATCCTTCCGGGGTTCCGAGCGGTTTTGTCATTCGACGGCGCGGTCGTATCGTTGCGTTTTTTGAACAGCCTCTCTGGAATCTCAGGATGGAACTGGTCCATATTGTCCGTACCATGCTTCATGAGGAGGAAAACTTTCGTCGCCCCCGTTTTGACTTGTGTTGGCTTGTTGAGACCCATGGCCAAATCCTTGAGGTGCCATCCGAAACCGGGGATGAAGATGTCGCGCAGTTTCAACTTCGTTATCTTCCTGATGGCGATTGTGCGGTGATGATGTCATCGGCTACCGGAGTGGAGTTTCGTAATCGGTTGCGGTCACAACTGGGAACCCGGATTTATGCCTTGAGTCCACGCCCTTTGGAAGATGTTTGTAACCAAATTTTCAAGGATGCCAATCTTACCGTCGCCATTGCCGAATCCTGTACTGCCGGACTCGTTTCGGCACGTTTGTCGGCGATTCCCGGTAGCAGCCGGTTTCTCATGGCTGGTTTTGTGACTTATTCCAATCAGGCAAAAAATCGTCAATTGGATATTCCTGAGGTTCTTCTGGAGCGTTGTGGTGCTGTAAGTCCCGAAGTGGCTCTCTCCATGGCTCGGAACGCCCTGCGATCTGCCAATACCGATTTGGCTGTTTCGGTTACCGGAATTTCCGGTCCAGATGGTGGAACCAAGGACAAACCCGTGGGGACGGTGTATATGGCAGCGGTTTCGCGCAGAGGGGGAATTCTTGAACACGTTGCCAATTTTTCGGGCAGCCGCGACCGTATCCGTCTGCAAACCAGTCAAACTGCGCTTCATCTTTTGCGTCGCCTTGCACTGGAATATGGGCACATCTGAAGGTGGGGGAGTTTTTTTTTAATACCGCTTTGCGTTGGTATCTCCGTTCAATGTTCACCTCACCGCTGAGATCAGTGACCGATCTTCTTTTTTGATATTGCATGCATAAGGTTGAGGAACCATGAACGAACCCGCTGATTCCCATTCGCTCCCTGTGGATACTTATTTTTTAGATTCCGCCCATGCCCTGGAAATAGCCCTTCAAAAAAACATAATCAGACAAGAAGATCAATCGGAGCGACTGCAACTCTGTTATTATGCCAGTCACCCCATTGAAAGCGATCAACCGAATTTAATTCACCTTCCGATCACTCGGTTCCTTTCTTATTTTATCGAAAATGAATCACGCATTGTTCCTAAAGTGGTCTGTATTGGTCCAGGCTTTGATAAAGACAAGGTACGGGAACTGGAGGGTTCATTTCAGAGTGTCGTGAATGCGGTTGTCGCTGCGAGACAAGAAATGCTTGACCATAGAACGCGGGACGTTACTTATCAAGATACACTCTTTGAAAGCGGGGATGATGCCTTACTCGAAGCGCAGCAGCAAAATAAGCTTTTGAGTGTACACCCGACGATTTTTCCCCTTCAAATTTGTTATTATATCGGTAAACCTCTTACGATTGACCATCAACTCGACAATTTGATACATATTCGACATGATAATATGGTCAACGCATTTCTGACCACGATCTTGCGGCTTCCGACCCGATTTGTGGGTGATTCTCAGAAAGGTGAAACAAATAAAAAAATATTTTCTGAGGCAATGCAACGTCTTTTTGTCAGCATTGACAGCCACAAGACTAAGTTCATAAAAAAATTGGTTCGGATAAATAAGGAGCGTCGGCCCACATTTACGGGTGAGAAACCTTACCGTATTTTTATCCCGACATCGATCTACACATCTGTGATGAAACATGCATCGAAAAACCTATGCAAAGCTTTTGAACGCGCGGGGTATGAAGCGTTTTATTGCATTGAGCAAAGCATGATGCATGAGGGGGTCGAAGGGGTTTACTTTCAGGGACATTTTGAAACGTTCAAACCGAACGTCGTGATCAGGATCAATCACCCGGCCAATTATGCGCTGCATCCAGAGATGATCAACGTTGTGTGGTATCAGGATATTATGCCCGATTTGCGTAATCAAAGGGCCATTAACTGGAGGACGCGCGACATTGTTTATACGCTTGATGATCAATTGGCGCAGGCGGTGAGGAAAACTGGCAAGGATGATGTTGATATTCAGTTTCCTTGTGTGGATCACGAGAGTATTCCGGCAAGTACCGATGATTTTCGGGAGGAAAAAGTTGTTTTTATCGGGTCCAGCTATGTGAAGCGTCGCTTATTGATTACGACGGAAAAGCATGTTCACTATGTTCGGTATATACAGACACAGATTGATGCGGGGCATCTGTTTACCGAGGCCGATCTGACCCGGTTTTCAGAAGAGTATGAACTTGGATATTTGGATGTTTACCAGTTATACAATGCCATGGTTCGAGATAGGCTCGTTCGGTGGTTATGCCAATCATCACCGATTCCTGTGGAGGTGTACGGTTTGTTTTGGGATCAGGATCCTGTGGTGAGACCGTATTGGCGGGGTGTTGTGGAACACGGTCCTGATTTATATCGAATCTATCAGTCGGCCCGTTATGCCATGGAAGCCCAAGGGACGGCACTTCATACCCAACGGTTGGCGGAGATGTCGCTGTGTGGTTGTATCCCTGTTGTTTATGACTGCCGGAAATTTGTTGTGGATAGTCCGCATCTTTGGGACGACGAGATTTTATTTTTTCGTACCGAAGCAGAACTACGTGATCGCCTGACGAAAGCACCCATGGGGGATCCGGGCAAGATTGGGTCGGCCATGACTTATGAGCGGTTTGTGCAACGTTTGGTACAGCGTTTTGATACCATCATCGGTAGGTAGGAAAAATTATTGAAAGAAAAAAGGGGTCTGGGGGATTGCCCCCAGGGTTTTGATTTTAAATCAAAAGCTTCCATTTTTGCTTTTGACTTTGTTTTTGACTTTAAATCAGAAGCCTAAAGCTGGAAACCTTTTTGTTCAAATATCGAAAAAAGAATCAAAACCCTGGGGGCAATCCCCCAGACCCCTTTTTTCTTTCAATAAATTTTCTTGCGTCGTTTGGGGGGATGAGGTCAGCGGACGGGTTCGGGGGTCACCGCTTCTTGCCAGGGGCGTCCCCCGATCAATAATCCCTTTACCGAGGCGGTACCGGAATCGGTGACGCTGAGTATGATCTCGCCACTTTTGTTGCGTACTGCGGCGTCCAAGGGGTGCGCATAAGCCTCAGGGATATAGAAGCGTTCGACTCCCGCAAGAAATTGCTCCCCTCGGCACGCGCCACGGATCGTTAAACCACATTCTGGATTTTTCGTGTTACCAAACCTGAAGGAGCGGGGGTTCAAACAGACGTAAGCGGGAACTTTTTCTCCGCTCGCGGCATCGGGTATGGTTTCTGACCGATTGCTGGGACACACTGCGACGCCATAATTGATGCGGTAGATCAGGTAGTGGCCAGACAACAAATCGCGGGGGTCGAAGCCTTCGATGGGGAGCCGGACTTCGATTCCGTGATCGCGTGTCCATTGTTTGCTGGCAACCAAGCCGCTGAAAAATACGATGGGGACCATCAACGAGAGGATGATTCTGACCTTATGGCGCATCGGTGTCATGGTGCCAACCTTTCTACCCAGCCCAACAACCATTTTTGCAGACGCGACAACACCCAGACACAACCCAGGATTGTCATTCCAGAAATGATGAGTCCAATTCCCGCGTCCATCAGGCCGCCAAACGCGGTGAAGAACAACAGAAGAAAACGAAATCCCAGAAGCAGAATCAATGTGTTGGCCAGGCGCAAGGCATGTTCTCGTACCAGCCAAGTGGCTGCCACTGCAAACAGGGCCATGGTAAAGAATGCGGAAAACCAATGGGATAACTGGAAGGTGATGACGATGGGTGCCGTGCTGATATAGAGCGCGACCAACAGTCCCAGCAATGATTTGGCTGCGGTTGACAGATGTGGACGCAGGGCGATTCCTGCGAGGACGGCCCCCCCCAACGAGATGCCGGTCCATGTCATGGCGGCAGACCATTGGAATGGATGATCGCCGGTCATCGTCGCACCATCAACCACCATGACTGAGCCAATACCCAAATACCAGGCCCAGGTACGTAAAGGTCGGGCAAACATTTCTGCGGGTGGCCAGAAACGCAACAGAACGGCAACCAAAGCACATACCAGGGGTAAGGCATAACCGATCAGGAGGATACGGTGTGTTTCGTCGAATCCCCAGAATGGGGTCATGACCAAACGACTGCTTCCCGAAGCGATGACGGCGAAGACCCAGAGGGAGGGGAGAAACGTCCGATGGGTCAGCGTGATGACCGGCAGAATGATTACCGCCCACAGCAGCACCGCCTGATCCCATCCACCAGAGGCGTGATAGACCTGTCCAATGAGGCCGATGGTGGTCAGGCAGGCCAATGAAAAGAGTGACAGCATCAACTCCCAGGACAGGGAATGTTCGTTGGCTTGCTGTTTCAAAACCCCGGTGGCGATACCGAGAAGAATGATCAAATCTGCGCCCAACTTGACGGCATCTGGAATTTCATACCAGTTGGCCGATACCAGGGAGATGACGCCGGTTCCCATGACCCACGCTCCCAGGGACATGAAACCATACAGGAGCCAGTTTTTCCGGGTACCCGTTTCTTCAAAAGCAAGGATCGCTTCGGCTTGATCTGCGGAAATCAAACCATGCGATACCCATTTATGTAATCGACGCCGATCATTGGCCATGGCCGTTTTAGTCCATGCTTTGGAAAGCGAAATTTCTTCTATTTTTTTTATACCCAATACTTTATCTATTTTTGCGGAAGTTGAAAATCAACCGCAAGCGGGATCGTAAAGATTTTCGCGTATCGGAGATGCTCTCCATAAAATCCCATAACCCTTGCGAAAGGACCAGTGTCAATAAAAGAATCGCAGCAGAAACAATGGCAGTGATGAATAAAAGCCCCCCACGCAACCACCAGGAGGAAGCGGTTTCGTCCAGGATGTTCATCCCCAAAGCGCCCGTTGTCAACGTTCCAATGAGGCTGAATGCCGTGACAACGGTCAACTGGGTGACCGTTTTGGATTGGCGTCGTTGGAGGTCACTGTCCAAATATTGACTCATATCCCGCAATTCTTCTTTTGTGTCTTCATAGAGGGTGTCATTGCCAAGGTTTGTTCCAACCCGGCGAAACAAGGACTGAACATCGGTGCGCTCCGAAACTTCATGGAACCAATAGCGGTGGGTAAATCGCAAGAAAGCCTCAAAGTACGCATGAATGCGGTGGCGAAAAATTCGAACGGAATGATTCTGATGAACATTAAAATCGTGAATGGCATCGACGAGCCGATCGGAAAAAATTAAAAGCGATGCCCTGTGAAAATGAGCAATGAGAAAAACAACAAAGTATTGATGTCTGAACTGGGCCAGCATTCCCCGTTTGCGGTTGACAAAATAGCTATCCTGGGCGTCGCCGATGAGTAGCAGGGTGCGCCCATGGCAGATGAATCGGCTGTTTGGCCCCTGGTCGGTATCGCTCCAATAACGGTCAAAAAAGAATTTTCTTTTAAAATCGATGACATCAGGATCATTCTTCGGAATTGGCTCATCGGGATGTAAGGAATCGGTCATCCCCAGACGCAACCATTGGTCCCAGGTTAGATTTCGTGGATTGTCAATAGCCAGGAAGGCCATTTTGGGCATATGATGGTTTTCGATTTGATGGAAACGGAGCATCCCCGCCTCATCGCTGACAGCGAATACCATGGGGCGGAGCAGAAAGGACCAGTGCGTGGCGGTGGCGGGAACCCGATGTTTTTTGGTAAAATCCAAAAATTTTGCACGGTCTTCAAAATCAGAAGTCATTAACGATTCACCCGTCGCTCCCAACCATTCAGCCATGACCATGTTATGTATTCCCAAACCGTCTTCATTCCATCCGGTAGGGTAGGCTCGCCCGAAACGGTAAAGCAGTTCCAGGACAACGGCGAGGGGCAGATCCGTACCACTGACCTCGACCTTCAGTAAAACCAGATCGATATCATCAAAGAAAATCAGTTCGATGCCATCAACGTCCAAGCAAACCGAGGGATAACCAGCGCGTGGAACGACACGCAGGGCCGATATATCATGGCGGTGAAATCTTTTCACAGCGGCATCACCAGGGGGATCGTCGGGTCCGTGAATCCATGGGCCACGGTTTTCCCCATAGAGAAAACGGCGTACATACGGGAGGAATACCGAAAACTCTTTATAGTGGGTATCCTGGGAAGCCTCTGACGTATCATCAATTCCATCGGTCATGTGCCGTTGCCAGGGAGAATCTTTGCAAATATCGTCAAAGAACTGCCAATGGCTTCGGGTTTCCTCTTCGGGTAGCGGGATCAATTGCAATGGCCAAAGGAGGATTTGTCTAAACTGCCGGACCGTGTGTTGGTCATGCCGAGGGGTGATCATGGTGATACCTCAATGAGGCGGAAGTCATGGCGTGTCGGGCAGACGATCTTTCTGTAAGAGAACCTTTCATGGTATGCATTAAGTGAGGAATGCTCCCTAAGTGTCAATGGTCTTTAGAAATGAGCCGGCACCGCAAGAGGATTGGCACTGTCGCCACGGATACAACATGAAAAAACTGCTTGTCAACCATCCCTTGAGAACGATGGGTTTTGCTTTTGTAGCCGGTTTTATTTTTACCGGTCTGCTGTTCTATACCGCCTGGGAGCAATCGCTCAATACCGGCAGACAGTTGCTGTCCAAAGAGAGCGATCTGTTGGTCCATGATTCCATCAATGCATTGGCGGCTGGTATTCAAAGCGCGTTGGATCTGGCCATGTTCATGCGACTTACCCATGTGATGGACCGGGATCAGTTTCGGGTTTTTTCCGAATCGTTGTTTACACAACACCCCTTTTTGAAGGGTGCCCTCTATATGCCCAGGATCGGCGGTGAAGAAATGCCCGATTCTAAGTTTGCAAATGTTTGGGAGAGAGAGACGGATGGACCGTGGAGTGCCCAATATAGGGATGATAAAATTCATTTTCCAGTCCAATATATTGAGCCATTATCATTGAATCACAGTAATTTGTTAGGTGTTGATCTTTCTTCATACCCTGATATGAAGGCAACCGTTCAGCACTCGGTGGAAACGGGAGACCCGCTATTTTTCCCACGTTTGGATATCATGGGAAAATTGAAAGGTCTGCTGATTATTCAAGCCGTTTATTCGGGTGGAAGGGAACCGGCTACGCAACGCGAACGTCATGTGCGGCTTCGGGGTATCATTGGCATTTTGTTGGATCCCAATGCCATGGTGAGTTGGAGTGGCTTTCATGGATTGGGGGTGCAACTCTCCATGGATACAACATTACGGCCACCCGCCCGAAAAATGGATGCATTATGGATCTTTCGCGACGATGACCTGTCGGATTCTCCGGGAAAAATGGTTTTTGCCAGGCTGAGAGATCATCGGGAGGTTTTCTCAACCACTTGGCAAAGGTTTGAGTTGGATGTTGAAAAAAAGGTTCATTGGCATGACTTGGACCATCTTTTCTTGCTGACGGCCTTGGTAACGGGTTTGGTTTTCGGATTTATGGGCTTGATGTTGATGCAGGGGATGCACGTTAGAGCGAGGGTGCTGGCCCATCGAAACGAGGAAATCGAGCAGGAGGTGCAGCGTCAGGCTTCCATGATTAAGTTGGTCTTGGACACCATCCCGGTGCGGGTCTTCTGGAAGGATTTGAAAGGTAATTATCTGGGATGTAACCAATTGTTCGCTTCGGATACAGGGTATCCATTCACATGGGAGGTTTTGGGAAAATCTGATTTCGATATGCCATGGCGTGATCGGGCAGCCTATTTTCAACGGGAGGATGCCGACGTGCTGGCCTCTGGCAAGGCGGTGATAAATCTTGAAATGGAGGCGTTGACCCTTTCAGGAAGACAGTTGTGGCTCAAAATGAGCAAAATTCCGTTACCGGGGTTGGACGGGGAGATTATCGGCGTCCTGGGAATTTATGAGGATATCACCAAACGCCGGGAGATTGAAGCGTGTCTGCGGGAGCAGGAAGCGCGTATGCGGATGGTTCTCGATAGCGCAGGCGAGGGGATCATCACCATGGACCGGGAGGGGGTCGTTGAATCATTCAACCGGGCGGCGACCCGGTTGTTTGGCTATCAGGCGTCCGAAGTGATTGGAAATAATATCCGAATGCTCATGCCTGAACCTTATTGCAGCGAACATGACGGCTATCTGCGGCGATACCTGGAGACTGGCCGGGCGACGATTATCGACATTGGCCGCGATGTCGAGGGGTTACGAAAAGACGGAACCGTTTTTCCCCTCTATTTGACCGTCAGTCAGTTGGAACTTAAAGGGGAGTTATTGTTCACTGGAATCATTCGCGATCAGACGCGGGAAAAAGAAAAGGAAACCGAACTCCTCAAGCTTTCGAGCGTGGTTGAGGGCAATCCTAACGCCATCATTATCACCGATCTCAATGGGGTCATCGAATATGTCAACCCGCAATTTGTTGAATTGACCGGATACGACGTTGGCGAGGTTCTTGGGAAGAACCCCAAACTTCTCCAATCAAAGGATAATCCCGAAAAATACAAGGATCTTTGGGATACTATTCAATCGGGACGGGTCTGGCGCGGGGAGTTTCACAACAGAAGGAAGGATGGAACGCTGTATTGGTCGGGCACGACCATATCTTCCATCGTGGATGGAAACGGCAATCTTATTCGCTACGTTGGGGTGTCTCGGGACATTACCCGGCAGAAGGAAAGTGAAAGACGGGCGCGGGAGGCAGAAAACCTCAGAGAAAAGAGCGATATGCTCTTGATGATGTCCTTGGAATCCATCCGGGATGGATTTGCCATCTTTGACGCAGAGAATCGACTGGAATTATGGAACAATGCCTTCCATGAGTTGCATGATAAAGTTGCTGATCTGATCGTTTCAGGGACAACCTATGATGAAATTCTTCGTGAAGCGGTGGAACGGGGGCAAATCACCAAGTCTGCGGAATACCGTGATCCTCTGCTCCATGATCGGGTCAAGCATTCCGACCGATTGATTCAAACCTTTGAAGAGGAGTTTTCGGGCAACCGTTGGATACGAATTTCCGAAAGTCAGATGATGGATGGCAGCAGTGTGGTGGTCTATTCCGACATTACTTCGCTGAAAATCGCCAAAGCGGAGGCGGAAGCGGCGGCACGGGCCAAAAGTGATTTCCTGGCCAACATGAGCCATGAGATACGCACCCCCATGAATGCCGTCATTGGCCTGTCCCACCTGTGTTTGCAAACCCACCTGACCCCCAAGCAAAGAGATTACATCCAAAAGGTCTATAATTCCGCCACATCCCTGTTGCGGATTATCAATGACATCCTCGATTTTTCCAAGATTGAAGCGGGTCGATTGGATATGGAATCCATCGACTTTACGCTGGAGGAGGTATTGGAAAGTATGGAATCGATGATGCTATTGAAAGCACAGGAAAAAAACCTGAATTTTGTGCTGGAGACCGATCCAGAGATTCCGCCAAGTTTGGTTGGGGATCCGCTGCGTCTGGGGCAGGTGTTGATCAACCTGGTCAACAACGCCATCAAGTTTACCGAAGCTGGGCAGATTGTCGTCCGTACTGCCGTCAGGACACGGGATGAATATCAGGTCTGGTTACGGTTTGAAGTGCAGGATACCGGGCTTGGGATGACGCCTGAGCAGCAGAAAAGATTATTTCATTCATTTTCCCAGGCGGATTCGTCCACGACCCGGAAATATGGGGGGACGGGGTTGGGGTTGGCGATCAGCCGCCGTTTGGTGGAACTCATGGATGGTCAGATCGGGGTGGAAAGTGCGTTGAACCATGGTTCTTGTTTTTTCTTCGATGTTCGATTGGGCATTTCCAAACGGGTCATGGATACACGGTTGAAGGCGGGTCTCGAACTTCGGGGAATGAAGGTGCTTGTGGTGGATGATAATGACATGGCACGTCTGGTTATGACCGAATATCTGGCATCGTTCCATTTTCGGGTTACCACAGTCAATCATGGGGCGGATGCCCTCAAGGCGGTCAAAGAGGCCGATGGTGTGGGGACACCATTTGGCTTGGTGATCATGGATGCCATGGTGCCAAGCCTGGATGGGATCAGTACCGCGAAGACGATCCGTGAATCGTTGTCTTTGGTTACACCGCCCAAGGTGGTGATGGTGACCGCGCATGGTTATGAAGATGCGGTCAAACGTGCCAGGGAGGGGGCGGGCGTGGATGGTATCCTGGTTCAACCGGTCGATTCAAGCGTCCTGTTTGAGACAATTTTAGATGTTTTTGGCGGTGCTTGGCTCCGAGAGGGTGAGCGAAAGCCGGTTGTGAGGAGCTATCAGGAGTTTGGCAGGGTATTGTCTGGGGCCAGGATACTCCTGGTGGAGGACAACGAGATCAACCGTCAGGTCGCCAGGGAATTGTTGGAGCAGGCGAATATTACGGTTTTGTTGGCGGAAAATGGTCGTGTGGCTTTGGATGTCGTGGCCAGGGAGACCCTCGATGGGGTATTGATGGATGTTCAGATGCCGTTGATGGATGGGATTACGGCGACCCGGGAGATTCGGAAAAATCCACGTTTCAGGGATCTTCCCATTTTGGCTATGACGGCCAACGCCATGTCGGGAGATCGTGAGAAATGTTTGTTGGCGGGGATGCAGGAGCATATATCCAAGCCGGTGGATCCCATCGAGATGTTTTTAAAGCTTATCCGTTGGATCAGGCCGGTCGTTTTGCCGTCTATGCCGGTTAAGATGGAATCTTTGGGGCTGGCGGATGAAGCATCAAGACTTGCATTACCCGAAATCGTGGGCATGGATACCGACATGGGGGTGCGGCGCATGGGAGGGAATGTGCCGGGCTATTTAAAATTGCTAGCCAAATTTCGTGAAAATCAATGGGGGGTCTGCGAAAATATCCGATCAGCACTGGAGCGCGGCGATGGTGAGTTTGCGTTGCGACTTGTCCATACACTGAAAGGGGTTGCGGCGACTATTGGCGCGATGGATCTCAGTGAACAGGCCAAAAATCTGGAAACTTCGATGAAAGGGGAGAATCACGGAGAGAAAACGGACGTTTTGTTGAAAAAAACCGCCGAAAAAATGCGTCTTATCATGGATAACATTCAAATGGCCTTGGTGGCGATTCATGATGGGAGAAAGGTGGTTGCCGTCGTGGAAGAGACGCCGGAGGTTTGTGCGCGTCGTAGCGCGTTGTTAGCCTTGGCGGCATCCCAATTGGCCGATTTTGACGCATCGGTGGAGAAAACCCTATCATCTCTGCGTGATGGGTTGGTGTCCGATGTCATGAACGATTGGGTGGAAAAACTGGAAGGACAGGTCGCCCAATACGACTTTGAGGGGGCTGCGGAGACCCTTCGGCAGGGGATGGCACGTTTGCTTGGATCAGAGGTTGGCCAGACTCGGCACGATGACTGTGCCGATCCGAGTGCGAAGCGCGAAGCCCAGCCCGTCGATTCCAGAGTACGTTTGGATAAGGAGGTCTGAAAGTAGTTTCCTGGAAAGTAATCGAACCAAGAACAGCCGCCCGCACTACAGGATTACGATATCACCCTTCATTTGGTTTTACTAAGCCATAAAATTCAGTTCTTTCTCCTTTTATGGTGTGGCACGGATTGTGCTTAAAGCACCAAAGAGAGTGTGGAAACGATATGGCAGCAACCAATGTAAAAGATTTTTTTTAAAATAATCGGTATACTCACTGTGTGTGGGGAGTATGCGTTTGCGCAACTTGGAAGTGGGTGCCGTTCCCCATAAGACCAGTCAGGTTAGCCTGATAGACCACTGTGGAGACTGAACACGGTTATGCGTATCATACTTCAGTGGATTGACGATCTTTCCATTCACGCTCGATTCTATTTCATCATCGCTTTGATCTTGACGATGACGGGCTTGAATGTTTGGCAAAGTGTTCAGATTCATAGAGAAAATGTAAAGTCTCGAGAGACTGCCGTGTACGCCCTGGCGACCTCCCATGGTCAGAAGGCGGCGACTTTATTTGGTCGTCAGATCCACGAATGGAAAAATATTCTCATTCGCGGTTACTTGGCTGAAGGGGGGATCAATGATTTTAAATATTTCAAGCAGTTTGAAAAGATGGAAGGGGATGTGCAAGAAGAGCTTGACGCCATGCGGAATGCCTATAATGCCGCAGGTGAAGAGACGCAAATCATCACCTCGTTGAAAGAGAGCCATAAAAAATTGGGCCAGTTGTATCGGGAAGCTTTGACGGCCCATTATGTTTCCGGGGATATCCAGTCGATCCCGCGGACTGACAAAGCGGTATCTGGTATTGATCGACCCACATCCCAGGCGATGGATCAGTTAGTCGCGACCATGCAACACCGGATGGCGCAGATCAACGGGGAGATTCTGGAACATTCGGATGCGGTTGACCGATTTCAGATTGGCTTGGGGGTGTTTATTTTTCTATCGACTTTGTTGGGTTTGATTCTGATCGTCCTGTTTTTAAGATCCATTCTCCATTCTATCGCCAGTATTGAGGATAACGTAGAATTGATGGGCCGGGGGGAATTGACCCAGCGGATTTCCGTTCATTCCAGCAATACGTTTGGCCGTATTTCCTCGGGTTTGAATACCATGGCCGACCAGCTTTCCCATGTTATTCACTCGGTATTGTTGCAGTCGGAATCGGTGATGTCGGTGGTGGACGAAATGGTTCCGTTGCGTGACTCGTTGCGAAAAGATTCTCTGGATAACCATGCCCTTGCACAAAATGTGGTGAAGGAAAATGATCTCCTTGACCAGGAAACCCGGATCTTGAATGACAACATTGAGGAGGCTGTTGCCAATATAGAAACGGTTTCACATGCGGCGTTTCGATTATCGGAGAATGTCACCGCTATTGCTGCGGCTTCGGAACAGGCGAGTACCAATGTCAATACGATGGCTTCGGCAGCGGAACAAATGAGCAGCAATGTTGCGGGGGTCAATCAAAGTTTGGATCAGGTAAATGATTCGGTTTCCAACGTCTCCAAGTCTGTCGCGTTGCTGACCCAATCTTTGCAATCGGTACGGGATCGTTGCCAGCAGGCGGATGACATGTCGGCCAAGGCGGATCGAAACGCGCAAGGTTCTTTGGTGATTATGGACAAGCTGGCGGTTTCCGCGACCGAGATTGGAAAAGTGGTGGATTTGATCAAGGTCATTGCCAATCAGACCAACTTGTTGGCACTGAATGCCGCCATCGAGGCTGCTGGAGCGGGGCAAGCGGGATTGGGGTTTGCCGTTGTCGCCAACGAAGTCAAAGATTTGGCACGGCAGACGACGGAAGCGACCAAGATGATTCAGGAGAAGACCGCAGAGATTCGTTCGCAGGCCCTGGAGGCATCCCAGGCAACCCGTGGCATTACCGATGGTGTGCGGGAAATCAACGCGGCCAACCGTGAGATTACCAAAGCGGTGGATTCCCAACATCGGGCGGTCAATGGGATCTCCAAAGCCATGGAGCAGGTCAGTGGGGCGGCCCTGGAGGTTTCCCGCAATGCACATGAATTGGAATCGGCGGCCCAGGAGGTGGCTCGGGCTGCCGTGGAAGCGGCGACAGGAACCCAGGAAATCGCTACTTCCGCCTCCAATGTGGCCATTAACGGCGGTCAAGTTGCCGAAGAGAGTTCCGCCGCCCGGGATCGGGCCATCAAGGTCAAGAATGCGGCCCAGGAAATTTTTGCATCTTCTGCCCAAGTCCAGAAAATGATGCTGCAATCGATGCAGTTGAGTCATTATCTGGATGGCTCTGTGGAATATTCGGGCCGGTTGACCGATGTGGTCAAAGAGACCAGTGATGCCTTGAAAATGGCGGTCAGTGGTGTTCATATCGAGGCGGCTCGCTTTGATGTTCGTTCCATCAAACAAGCACATTTGCAATGGATTGGCCGGTTGGAACAGGTGATCCGTGGTCGTTCTCTTCTGCGGCCAGAAGAGGTTTCCAGCCACAAACAGTGTAAGTTTGGTCTGTGGTATTTCTCCGAAGGGGAGAAGCTTTTCGGTTCCATGGAATTATTTCGCGAGTTGGGAAATATCCACGAAAAGGTCCATAAGGCGGCGCGTGACATAACGGCCATGGTCAGCGATGGAAAACTGGTTCAGGCCCGGGAACATATGCAGGTTCTCAATAATTTGCGCCGTGGTATGTTTACCTTCCTTGATCGTTTGTATCTGGTTCAGGATGCCGGAACCGCAGACAAGCAGATCGTCTCCTGGAACAATAAATTATTGGTCAACATTCCCTCAATTGATCAAGATCATAAGAATCTTGTCGCATTGATCAATGCGCTCTACAATAGTTCAAACAGGGGGGAGGGTCGTGACGATTTGGGGAATATTCTCAATGAATTGGTGAATTATACCGCCACTCATTTCAAGCGGGAGGAGGATGCGTTTGTAAAAACGAATTATCCCGATGCTGCGGCTCATAAGGCTCTGCACAGCCGTTTTGTGGATCAAGTGTTGGCTTTCCAAAAACAGTATCATGAAGGTGAATCGTATATCGATATGAAGTTATTAAAATTATTGCGTGAATGGCTTATCGATCACATCATGGCTGTTGATACCCAATACGCCAAACATTTGCGTAAGGGTGGTATCCGCTAAATCTTGGGGTGTGTTGACACGCAATAAAATGATTAAAAGAAAAAAGGGGTCTGGGGGATTGCCCCCAGGGTTTTGTCTTTGAATTGAAACAAAAAGCTCCATTCTTCGCTTTTGACTTTGTTTAAATTCAGAAGCAAATTCAAAAACGAAGAATGGAGTTTCTTATTTAAAATCAAAACCCTGGGGGCAATTCCCCGGCCCCCTTTTTTCTTTCAATATTTTTTATCCTCCAGGCAGGAGATGAAATGGCTTTACCTGGTGATGCTTCCTGACCTATCCTGGATATCGTTGATGGAACGTATGCCCGCGTGGCGGAATAGGCAGACGCAACGGACTTAAAATCCGTTGACCGTAAGGTCGTACCGGTTCAAGTCCGGTCGCGGGTACCATGGGTTCACCGATCATCTCGATGGGCAGAGGATTCGATACGTCAAGGAACTGGATGTTAAAAACGTATCGGTCTCGTTGTCGTCTGCCGGGTTGTCGCCTCTTGCCTTCGTCGCTTCGATAACCAACCCCTTCCCCGCGCATTCCCCGAATGGGCGCGAACCTCCTCAGACCAAATGCTATCCAACCCGTTGGCCGTTTTGAGGATGCCGTCCAGCCATTGTTTGAATTTCCAAAGCGAACCTAAACCGAATAGTTTATTTGCTACAGAACCGGACAAATCTCTTTGCTCCCAACAGGCGGATATTTCGCTTGATGCTCTATATAAAATTTTATATAAGCCGTAAGGCGGGCGGCTGGTTTGAATTTGTGGCGGGTACAGTGCGAACTCATGCCAACCGACTGGAAGCCTATGCCGTCTGTTGGTGCCGGAGCCATGGAGATCCGTCTTCATATGGATGGTGCTTGGCGTGTGATCTACGTCGCCAAATTCAAGGATGTCATTCATGTCCTTCACGCCTTCCAGAAGAAGACCCCAAAAACCAGCCAAACCGACATTTCCTTGGCTGCCAGCCGTTACCGTAAAATTGGAGGATGAGATATGATTACCGAATCGAGTGGCAACATCTTCCTTGATCTTGGATTTCCCAAGGACGAGGCTGAGATTTTGGCGATGCGTGCCGATCTGATGACCAAGTTGAGCATCATGATCCAAGATCGCAAATTGACCCAAACAGAAGCCGCCACACTGCTTGGTGTTCAACAGTCCCGCGTTTCTGATCTTGTGCGAGGGAAGTTTGATCGTTTCACCTTGGACATGCTGATCTCTTTTGCCCTTCGCGCCGGGATGCATGTGGAGTTGCGTTTGGTTGCATAAAGAAACAGCACTATTTATGTGGACACCCTGCTTTCCGGGACTTTTCTTTCATGGTGCGTGTCAAGCGGAATTTTTCTCGAATCTGGATTTGGTTGTGGTATGCTGGTCTTGTCATCAATTTTGACTGGAGAAACCGCCGTGCCCCACGCCATCGCTTTTGATACCCTGTCCAGTGTCAAACGTCTCAAGGAGGCTGGGTTTACCGATGCGCAAGCTGAGGCACAGACCCGGATCATTGCCGAACTGGTTGGTGACAGGTTGGCGACCAAGGGGGATATCCTGGAGGTGAAACGCGATATCAAGGCATTAGAACTCCGCATAGCCGCCGAACTGGCCCCGATCAAATGGGGCATGGCCATCGCTGTCGGCGGTATCATCGCTCTCATCCTGAAATCCTTCTTTCCGCATTGATCGTTCATTGTCTTACGTTTACTTGGTAAGGTTTAACGCATGGCTCAGAGATTGGAGGGATGCCGCTAGGTTTGTCCCATCCCTTTGGAGCTTTGTGATCATCAACTCTGCCTCCTCGATCAAGCCCTCCTGGACGAAAGCGACCAAGGTTGCCGCCGTGGTGTGGTAGTTAATGTGTGCGTTGTCAAGCAGTGCCAAGGATGATTTTTGTGTTGCGGCCAAGACAGGATCAAGAATGGCATGGGCGATCCGAGTGCCGGTAGGGCATCCGGTATGGAGCAGGGTAGACTCAATGCTATTGTCGGAACGGTTTTTGATAAATCGGATGACTCGGCTTTCCCAGCTTTCCATGGCTTTGAGTATCTCGACTAGCGGAATGGGCTTGAGTCTTTCCATGTTCGCGGAGGGGGCCTTTGTCGGTGACCCCGATGCGGCGTGAAAAGCGGGGTCTATGCTTTCGATCAGGGATTCGCTGAGTCGCAGGACCGAGTTGACCCGGTTCTGTACCAGGGTGCGAACATTCTTCTGCTCCACATAGGAAAGACCACGAACCCGAAGTGACGAGGCAACTTCCGCCTCAACCATCATCATACCGTGGAAATCCTTGTGTAACCGCACCATACGTTGCACTTCAGGCATGGCGCGATTGAGCCATAATAGGCCATCTTTTTGGTAAATCTCGTGGCCCAATTGGCAACCGACAAAATCACCGGCAAAACGGCTCGCTTTCCAATTGAATGTCGGTCGGGAGAGGAGTTGGTCCAAATATTCTTTGAACTGCCTGACCCACTGACGATGCATTTCTGCAAAATGTTCCGTAGGTTCATACTCTTCTAATCGTCTAGTTTTATAATGGTCTTTTGATATGTTTTTGCGCAGACTTCTCAGAATCTCGTCCAGTTGACCAATGGCCAGATCCACGGTTTTGCTGTTATCGTGGGATTTGGGATGATTCCCTTTTTGTTGAAACGCGGCAATTCGGATATTGGAACACATTTCCCGGTGCAGATGGTAGAGGTTGGCGACGGCACCTTGGAAGTCGATGACCTGTTCAAACGGTATCGTCGATGGAAATGGGACAACGTTATTCTGGTCGTAGAAACGGGTTCCGGTATTTCGAAATTGGAGTATTTGTTCCCGAAACCATCGATACCATTGTTCCAGTGTGGCCACATCTAGCCTGGGCATTTCAAACATGGCGGGTTCTGGAAAGGTTGGTACGGAAAACGGGGAAGAAAATTGTATTTTCAACGCAAACTGGGCAGGTTTGACCAGGGATTGGTGTGGTGTATTCCGATCCAACGAAATGCTCCTCAGGCTTAGGCACTCACGAGAAGACAAGAACCAAATCAAATCTTCACAATGGGGTTTTACGACATACCCCCCATTGGGGCATATTATCATAGCATTCTAGCATTAACAACTATTTATGCCCAGGGCAATTGCATTTGGAATCCTTTGACATTAGGCCGTGTTGGTATCCGATAACTTGAGGCACACCCTAGAAAATTATTAAAAGAAAAAAGGGGTCTGGGGGATTGCCCCCAGGGTTTTGATTTTGTTTTTGTTTTTGCTTTTGATTTTTCTTTTGACTTTGCTTTTCCACGCGCCCTTTCTCCCGAAGCATTTTTTTTCGCGCCTTTTGTTTTTGCGAAAAAAAATGCGCAGGCGCGCGCCTTAGCGTG
>PEAO01000155.1 GCA_002753615.1 Magnetococcales bacterium DCbin2 | reverse complement strand
TGAACGGTTACGAACCATCCGCGTACCACCCATCAGACCCGCATGGGCATCAAAACAAACAAGGCATCGTTACGGTTTGGATCAAAGACCAAAACCGGGGTTTCATCGTTGTTGAACACAAAGCGAACTTCCACCCCCTCCATGGCCGTCAGGATATCCCGAAGGTAGCGCGCATTAAAGCCGATGGCGAAAGGTTCTTCGCTGTCAAACTGGACGGCAATTTCCTCTTCGCCCGCTTCCTGTTCGGGATTGTTGGACGAGATTTTCATCAAAGAACCGTGGACATTCATCCGAATGCCCCGAGATTTTTCATGGGACAATACCGAAATACGCTTGACCACACTGTCGAGTTCCAGGCGATCCATACTGAGTCGAATGCTGTTCTGCGATGGAATGACACGTCGATAGTCGGGGAACCGCCCCTGAATCAGCTTGGAAATCAAGGTCAGTTCCGATTTGATGAATTGAATATGGGCGGTCCCCATGATGATCTCCATGGGTTCTTGATCTTCTTCCAAAACCTTGCGCATCTCAAAGACCGCCTTCTTGGGGATGATCACCTCCCGTAACTCGGCAATTTCCCGTTGCAACGGTTTTTCCACCATGGCCAAACGGTGGGTATCGGTGGCGACCATGCGTACTTTGGGGCTTTCGGAATCATCGGACGGGGGGGATAGCTGAAACAAGACCCCATTGAGGGTAAACCGGCTATCGTCGGAAGACATGGCAAAATGAGTTTTCCCAAACATTTCAGCCAATAAGGCATGTTCAAACCCAAATCGTTCCCCTTCCGCCTGGGGTATCTTGGGAAATTCCGCGATGGGAAATCCTGCCAGTTCAAATCGGGCGCGTCCGGCCAAAAGGATCAATCTGGACTCGGTTTCCATCCGAAAGATAACATTGGTCGGTGCCAGTTCGCGGACGATTTCAAACAGCGTTTTGGCATTGAGGGCCATGGCCCCTTCATGGATGACCTCAGCGGCGCAGGTGGTCCGCAGGGAAACCTCCAAATCGGTGGCGGACAAGACGATGCGTCCACCTTGGGCTTCCAGCAGGGCGGTTCCCAACATGGTCATGGTATTGCGGCGTTCGACCACGGTTTGCATTCGGGCCAACGCTTTGAGAAGGGGTTCTTTTTGAATATGAAATTCCATGAAAGGTGACCTTGGATGGGTATGAAAGTCAATGACTCAACATTTCCGAAAGTGACTGGAGTTGTTTGGCTAGGGTGGAATCCTCGGATTGTTTTTCATTGATCCGACCCACGGCGTACAGCACCGTGGTATGGTCGCGACCGCCAAACTGTTCGCCGATATCGGGATAGGAATGGTTTGTCAGTTTTTTACAAAGATACATGGCGATCTGGCGTGGGTGACTGAACTCCCGGGAGCGTTTGTTGGAGCGCAGATCCATGGGGGAGATTTTATAGAATGTTGCGACGGTTCGCTGAATTTCTTCGATGGGGATGACGCGCCTTTCGGGATTTTTCAGGATGTTGCGCAAGCTCTCCTTGACCAGGGCCATGGTAATGGGTGCCCTTTCCATGGAGGATAAGGCACACACGCGAATTAACGCCCCTTCCAATTCACGGACATTGGTATGAATGGCATCGGCGAGAAAAAAAGCGACATCATCCTGGAGGTCGATCCCTTCCACGTAGGCCTTTTTTTTAAGGATGGCCACACGGGTTTCCAGGTCTGGCAGTTGCAAGTCAACGACCAACCCTTGGGCAAAACGGGAACGGAGCCGTTCATCCAGGACCATATCCAGGGGAAGGCTGTCGGAGGTGAGGATAATCTGTTTGCCATCACCATAAAGTGCGTTGAAAGTATGGAAAAATTCTTCTTGAGTCCCTTTTTTTCCGGCAAAGAAGTGAATATCATCCACCAGGAGCATGTCTACGCTGCGAAACTGGTTTTTAAAATCGTTGACACGTCCCATACGGGTATAATCGATAAACAGGGTCATAAATTTTTCCGAGGAGACGTAGCGCACCTTGGTGTGTGGACGATCTTTCAACACTTTGTGCCCGACGGCGTGCATCAGATGGGTTTTCCCCAAACCGGTACCGCCGTGGATGTAGAGTGGGTTATAGGCCAAAGGTGGGCCATCGGAGACGCGGGAGGCGGCGGCATGGGCAAACTGGTTGCAGGCCCCCACCACAAAAGATTCAAACGTATAGCGTTCCATCAACCCCGAAACCGATGCCGACGGCGGGACATGCACGGGGGGGGATTCGATGACGGGGGAAGGGGTCAAGGGTGTTTGTTTGGCGACGGGGGGGTCCGCTTCCGGTTCTTTGATTTTGCTATCCGCTTCGGGGTCGGCGCGAAAGGTGAGGGGTTGGTGAATGCCTCGTTCCACGGCGATGGCCGATTCCAGTAGGGAGCCGTAATGGCTGCGCACGTAGTCGGCAGCAAAATCGTTATGGCACAGCACCTCCATGCGACCATCGGAAAGACTGTTCCCTGGGCGCAAGGGTTTGATCCACAGATTATACACCTCTGGCGAGACCTGCGCTTTGACCGAAGCCACTGTTTTTGACCAATACTCTTCCATGTGAAATGGTAACCGTTCAGAAACCCCGGATCCTTTGGCAAGGGACGGGGAGCAAAAGCTTTAAGGAAAGGTAGCTATCAATCTATCACAATCCCCCCATACCGAACAACAGATGGTTCAACCGCATTTGGAATAACCACATTCCAGGCAGGTGTCGCAACCATCCAGCCGGGCAACGGCCAACTGACCGCATTTGGGACACTGTTCTGCACCGAGAATACCGATAGACTGGGCTTTTTCCCGTTTGGCTGCCAATTCCGGGGTGATTTCCGGCGGTTGGATGAGACCAATTTTCATCAAATGGTTCTCAATGCACTCGCCAATTTCGGCGACTAAACTGGGCATGTATTTTCCACCGGGTTTAAAATAGCCACCACGGGGGTCAAAGACCGAGCGCAATTCTTCGACGAGAAAAGTGGCGTCGCCTCCATGACGGAAAACCGCTGAAAGAATCCGAGTCAGGGCCACAATCCAAGCAAAATTTTCCATATTCTTGGAATTGATGAAAATTTCAAAAGGACGGCGTTTGCCCTTGACCAGAATATCGTTGATGGTCACATACAGGGCGTGTTCCGACAGGGGGGTGCGGATTCTGTAGGTAGATCCTTCAAGCTCCGCGGGTCGTTTGAGCAACGGTTGCATCAGGATGACATCTGCGCCGCTCCCCTCCTTGGACCCGGATTCTTGCGCAAGGGGGTCCGTTGTATCCGCATGGGATTGGGAAACCACTTCATAGCCGACAATTTTTTTTTCAATCTTCACAGCCGTCAAAACTCCTTAGTTGATGAATAAACTACAGCTTTCCATAATAGCCCTCTTTCAGGGCATCATAGAGGTTGGCAGCGGTATGCATTTCGCCATCATATTCCACCGTTTCATCACCCCGGGCTTCGATCACATCGCCGTTTTCCAGGACAAAGCGATACCGGGTAGCGGCCAAATCCTCTTGTTTGACCAGAACCCCCTGGAAGGCTTGGGGGTTGAAGCGGAAGGTGGTACACCCTTTCAGCCCTTTTTCATAAGCATGGAGATAGATTTCCTTGAATTTCTCGAACGGATAATCCGACGCCACATTGATGGTTTTGGAGATGGAGGAGTCGATCCATTTTTGTGCCGCCGCTTGAATATCCACATGGGCTTTGGGATCGATGGCGTTGGTATCGACAAAATGTTTGGGGAGCCGGTTTTCGGTCTCCATGGCATCGGGATCGGCGTTGGGGTTGACCAGGGCGCGATAACAAAACAGCTCATGGGAAAGGACATCCATTTTTTCTTTGGTTTTGCGCCCTTGGCGGATCACATTGCGACTATATTGATGCGAAAAACTCGGTTCGATCCCATTGGAGGCGTTATTGGCGAGAGAGAGCGCAATGGTGCCGGTGGGGGCGATGGAAGAATGGTGGGTAAACCGACAGCCGAATTCGGCAATTTTATCGCGCAATTTTTCTGGGAACTGTTGCAGATAACGGCTATAGCGGGCCAAAAGAACCTTTCCAGGAACTTGGTCGCCCAGGGCGTAGCCATCTTTGGCCAGTTGCGGGCGTTGGGAAAGCAGGGCGGGGGTAATTGTAAACAGTTCATCCATGATGGGGGCAGGCCCTTTCTCTTTGGCCAGTTCCACACCCACCTGCCACCCCGTGATGGCCAGTTCCCGCGAGACATCCTCGGTAAACCGGATGGATTCTTCATCCCCATAGGTCATTCCCAACATCACCATGCTGGAACCCAGGCCGAGAAAGCCCATACCATGGCGTCGTTTGCGGATGAGTTCCGCCCCTTGGTTGGGCAGGGGCAACCCATGAATCGCCACGACGTTATCCATCATCCGGGTAAAAATGGCGACAACTTCGCGAAATTTGGGAAAATCAAATGAGGCGTTGGCGGCAAAAGGGTTTTTGACAAACATGGTGAGATTAATGGATCCCAAAAGACAGGCACCATAAGGGGGGAGAGGTTGTTCGCCACAAGGATTGGTGGAACGGATCGTTTCGCAAAACCAGTTATTGTTCATCTCATTCACCTTGTCGATGAGGATGAATCCTGGCTCGGCAAAATCGTATGTAGAGTGCATAATTAAATCCCACAGACGCCGCGCCGGGACGGTTGCATAAATCCGGCAGGCCACTTCCCCGCGCTCGTTGGTATGATACCCTTCTTGAACTGGCCATGGACGAAAGATTTTTTTGCAGTCAGGATCCTGGTTTTCCATGGTGTTGGCTGGGAACACCAGATCCCAGTCGGTATTGTCCCGGACCGCTTTCATGAAGGCGTCGGTGATGAGACAGGAAAGGTTGAACTGACGCAAACGGCCATTTTCGCGTTTGGCACGGACAAAATCACGAATATCGGGATGGGCGATATCGAAGGTGGCCATTTGCGCCCCTCGACGACCGCCGGCGGAGGAGACGGTTCGGCACATGGCATCAAAAATATCCATGAAGGAGAGCGGTCCCGAAGTACTGGCCCCGGCACCTGCCACAAATGCACCATGGGGACGCAATGTGGAAAATTCATAGCCGATGCCGCAACCCGCTTTCAACGTGAGGCCCGATTCTCGGACTTTATCGAGGATATCCACCATGGAGTCTTCGATGGTCCCAGAGACGGTGCAATTGATGGTGCTGGTGGCGGGTTTATAACTCTGCGCACCGGCGTTGGAAACGATGCGGCCAGCGGGGATGGCACCATGTTTCAATGCCCAGAAAAATTGGCCATGCCAATGTTCGCGTATAGAGGGTTCTTCAACGTCCGCCAAGGCGCGCGCCACCCGATGATAGGTGTCGGCGACGGTTTGATCCACGGGCCTGCCATCCTGGGTTTTGAGGCGATATTTGCTGTCCCAAATATCCAGGGAAGCGGGTTGCAAGGCACTCTCTTCCAGGTTCGGGGGGACTCTTTTTTGGGCACTGAGGGCCATCAACCGTAACCTCCAACAAAACAATGGCTTATAAAAAACACAATCAATTACAACACGTTATAAAACACATTTACTTTAACACCGACGCATGGACGATGGGAAGGTGCAATGCATCAGCACATGCCAGGGGCATTTTTTATGCGACCATAATTTGACTTTCAATAAATTTTTTTCGATTCGATTTCAGGGGATTGACACGACTTGGAAGGTTATCTTTAGATCACAGTTGGCCAACTCTGCTGGATGGCTTCATACAGATGCGCAAGCTGAAAAAATGGTTCCACAGACCCGATAAACCGAGTAATCTGTGATTGACGATACCACGAGAGCAGGAGAAATCGCCGTGACGCAGGCTGTAACTTTTGATGATGTTTGGAAGATGTTCCAGGAGATGGTCCGGGAAAGCCGTGAGCAGAGAGCGGAACTCAACCAGAAGTTTCAGGAAACTGACCGGGAGATCAAGGAAACTGCCCGGGAGATCAAAGAGACTGGACGACAGATTGGAGAAATGAGAAAAGCACTCCAGGACACTGACCTCCAGGTTAAGGCGACCGATATTAAAGTCAAAGAAGTTTCTACCCAAATCGGCAATCTGGGTGGCAAATGGAGAAAATTTGTCGAGGGGTTAGTCGCCCCGGCCTGTGAAATCCTCTTTTCTCAAAGGGGCATTCCGGTGCATCAGGTCAGCCGTCAGGTGAAGGCGAAACTGCCTGGCGGTCGTCAGATGGAAATCGATGTCTTCGTGGTGAATACCGATGCCGTGGCTTTGGTGGAGGTTAAAAGCACATTGACTGTCGAATCTGTGCGGCAACATTTGGTGCGACTGGCGGAATTTAAAGAGTTTTTTCCGGTGTATGCGGACAAACG
>PEAO01000050.1:17118-22864 GCA_002753615.1 Magnetococcales bacterium DCbin2 | reverse complement strand
AGCCGGTGCCGAGGCCGCTGATATGTTCCAGATTTTTGGGACGGAAGCAGCTCCCGCCATCATGGCAGCGGCCAGCATGGGGCGTGCAAGTTTTGAATCTTTGATTACCGCTATGTCCCAATACTCAGGTAAGGCGGCCAAGATCGCTGCCGAAATGGATGCGGGGATCGGCGGTAAACTGCGCCAACTGCAATCGGCGTGGGAGGCAGTGCAGATCGCCGTGGGTGAAGTGATCGATCAACATAACGGTCTTCGTCTCGATGATCTGATTCAGTCCATCAATCGCAACAAGGGCGCTCTAGTACAACTGTCTCTGGCTGGCGTTGAGTTGGCTGCGACGCTAGCCAAAGCGGCACTGGCGGTTGGGCAGTTCCTTGTGGATTGGAAAGAGGTTGCGATGTTGATGGGTGGGGCAGCCGCAGCAGTCGGTGCGGTATCTGCTGCGACCCGAATCATGATTGCCCTGCAAGGGGCGCAGTGGTTTCTGGCCACAGGACAGGCGGCCACATCCTTTGCTACTGCCGTGGGATCCCAAGGGTTGGCGACAGCTATAGCGTCGGCGGCGACTCATCTTAAAACCCTCATCGCCTCCAGTGTCACCGCATTCTTTTTTTCTGGTGCGACTGGGGCCGGCGGAATGGCTTTGGCTTTGGGCACGCTTGGTCTCGCTGGAGCCGCAACCGCTTCGGTAGCCGCTTTGGGCTATCTGGGCTACAAGCTTATCGAAACGCACAAAGCTGAGGAAGGCATGGCAGCGTCGGCGGTGCTACTTACCGACGCTAAAAAGCGTCTGACCGAGCGGTTGAAGGAAATTTCCGACCAGCTGGGCATTAACATTCCCAACATGGAAACCTTCAACCGTCTCCAGAAAGAGGGCGCGATTGCTGCGGATGAGGCGTCCGGGCAGTGGGTTGTCGCATCGCAGGCAATTGTTGACGCTATTTTGTCCCAAGGGGCAGCGGCGCAAACGGCAGCCCAACAGATCGAGGCGATGACCGCGCAACGCGAGCTGGCGGCAAAAAGGCTTGCCGCGCTTGAGCAGCAATTGGGTGATGATACGATAAAGGCGCAAAAAGCTGTTTTGAAGGAAAAACTAAGCGCGGAGCGAGAGTCGGTCACGGCAACCCAGCAAAAAGTACAACAAAGTCTCGCCGCCGAAAAACTATTAAGAAAAGAGCTGGTTGACGCGCAGAAGGATATAAGAGAAGCGCATTTGGCCACCGCAAACCAGATCGTATCGATCATGGAGCGCGGGATGTCGGACCGGGACAAAGATGTCCTCCATGCCCAACAAGCTTACTTGAAATTACAGGAGGCACGCAAACTCCTGATGCAGGAAAAGCTGTCGGACGCTGACGCCCAGTGGGCTATCAAGCTCGCCGAACAATCCCAGATTGCGTACTCAAACCTTAAGACAACATCCGTAGCTATGACTGGTGTTAGAGAGTCGGGGCAGGTATTAGAGCAGCTTTATTTGAAACAGGGCACTGCCGCCAAGAAAGCACTGGATGAGCAGAAAAAGAGTACCGTAGCATTGAAGGACACATTGGAGGGTGCGAAAGAAAAAGTTAAGGATCTGAAAGAACAATTGGCGAATCTTCCGACGAAGAAAGAAGTTACCTTGGCAGCCGAGGTGACCCAAGCCAGGGCGAATCTGGACGACATCTCTCGGCGTTTGGCAGCACTTCGGGATAAAACCATCACGGTCACGACACGGCATGTCGAGGCAAGATCATCCGGCGGCCCCATTGGTTTTGCTCGCGGCGGCGTACTCCCTGGCTGGGGAGGTGGTGACAAGATCAGTGCCTTGTTGGAGGCGGGCGAGTTTGTCCTGCGCAAGGAGGCTGTCCAGCATTATGGTCTTGACCGGATCCAGGCCATGAACCACATGCGGATTCCACGGGAAATGCCACGATTTGCTGTTGGCGGCTCGGTCGGTCATATCACGATCCCAATGGTGCCTAAATTAGCGGAAGGCGGGCCAGTTAACGCCCGATCTGTTGATGTTATGCGACTCGATTTGACGATCAACGGGCGGCCCAAACCATCTGTTACCGCGGCGCGTGCCGACCTCCAAAGTCTTGTCCAGACGCTCCAAGAAGCGACGCGGGGACTTTGATGTTATGAAAAGGCTCGGCAGTGTAACACTACCAGAATCAATCCGATGGACCAATCAATACGCATGGTCCCCCGTCACCCACACCACCACGCGCACGCTTGCTGGATACCACCACACCTGGGTATCGGTCCTTAGAGGTGGGCAACCAATCGATCTGGAGGCGGAGCCATCCAAGACATGGCTATCCAAGGCCCATGTGGACGCCATTATGGATATGGCGTCGCAGCCAGGTGCTGTTTTTGATTTGGAGATTGACGGGAAAACTTACCCAGTCATGTTCCGACATGACGGCTCATATGCCACCGCTTTTTCCAAGATCCATCATCATAAAACCTGTGAACTGTACACAGGTTCCATAAAACTCGTTACCGTGTAAAGGTTAGAGATAATCTATGGCAATCGCCCAATCCGAACTCAAATTCTACAAACCCGCGACAGTCAACAACACCGGCACCAACGGCGGTCGCATGTCTACGCAAGCCATCGCCCCTATGGCTATGAATAACGTCTGGCCCGACGTGGCTCAAGCCGAACGGGCCGCAGGATCGATCATCTATCGCAAGATTTTTTTTAAGGTCGATAATGCCTCCAACTTGGCATTGATCGGCCCCAGGATATGGGTTTTTGAGCCAACCCCAGGCGACGACCGGGTGTTGATCTTTTCAGGGACGCAAACGGATACTCAGGCTACAAAATCCGAAACTCGATTTTACGGGTGCGGTCGCCTGGATGTGGATGTCGCCGCCGGAGCTGGCAGTATCGATGTGAACGTTGAAGATGCTTCCGATGCTATTTTCCAGAATGGCGATCTTGTCCATATCACTAACAAGGTCGGTATCAATGCCCCATCGGGCACATCCCAATTTTTGATGGTGGATAGTGTCTCCTGGAACGGCAACAAGGCCACATTGACCTTTGCCATCGGCGAGTCTCTGCTGGACAACTACACTGCGGCCCAGGGGACGAAAGTGGCGTCGGTCCTAACCCCCGCCGACATTGTTGCGTCCTGGGAGGCGTGGGTCGGATCGACAGTCGCCGGGACGTTTAATGGCACGGCCCCCTCGACGCCGCCTTCTACCATCGTCCCGGTTGTGGATTCTATTGGGGCCATCTATCAAACGTGGACGCTGACATTTACCAGCCCAACCACATTCACCTGCACGGGGGACACGGTTGGTGGTGTTACAGGAGGGAGTATCGGCAGTGACTTTGCCCCGGTAAATCCCGTCTTTAACCGACCGTACTTCACTTTGCCTATGGCGGGATGGGGTGGGACATGGGTTGCGGGTGAGGTACTGACATTTCGGACGCTCCCTGCGGCTGTACCAACATGGTGGAAGCGGATCGTCCCGCCTAACGCCGCCAGCACCGCTGCCGACATGGTTGTCGTTGCGATCAGTGGAGCCAGCGCATGACCATCGCCGCCGCCAACATGGTGTTGGACATCACCCCTGCCGAAGCGGACGAGCCGTTTGAGCTGGTCATTGATGGCGCGGTCCAGGATGGATCATCGCCGATTGAATTGGCTTACACGGCGCAAACCGTTTTCGTTGAAAATTTGCAAAACAAAGAGTGACATGAAATGGCTGATCTTAACCTGAACGGCGTGAGAGTCAGTGCCGCAACATGGCAAAAGTATTGTCTGGGAGAATACGCGGTTACTGAAGAAGAAAATCTGAATGTCCCAGGTGATACCCCTGTAGAGAGAGCCGATTATATTTATAGCGTTATTCGGCGCAACTACGGATACCAAGAAGCTTATAATGGGGGTGCAGCGTTCCAACGGAAATGCCCCGCCATGTTCGCAGGGCCAAAACCGGAGCCGCCCCCAAAACCGCCATTAAGGCCAGTGGAGGTCCATTATGACCCACCGCCGCCCAATGTAGCCATCCCCGAACCGGCACCAGTCCCAAAACCTCCTCCAGAGACGAAACAGGTTTATTCCAGCGTCCTGGACGTGGTGAAGCCAGGAGTGCAAAGGGTTTGCCTCTACTGTTCGGATGCCGTCGCTAAAACCGCCACCCTGAACGCCAGTGGCGATTGCTCGGTCAAGTTTATTGGCCGCAGATATGAGTTGGTGACCGAAACCATCGACTTCAACCGGTCTACCCGTGGCAGGCTCCGTTATTTTTACGACCTTCCAGAACCAACGATTGAATATAAATCGCAATTTTGGATGACTAACGGACAGGAGGCAGGTACCCCTGTCTTTGATCGCAGGACCGGCACCTTTATCTCAATGAACGAAATCACTGGGTCGCTGGTGGTTTCCTACAAACCAGGATTTTCCCTATACGAAGTCACCTATTATATGGGGCGATCCCTGGTGACAGAGGCTTATTTCGACAAAATGCGCAACGCTTGGCTGGCGGGCGATATTAACACGGTCCCTATTGTCCCTGTCCGGCTTTATGCATTTTCAAAATGGCATGCCACCCAGGCATCCTTTCAGCGTAAAGTCTGGCCTACCGGGACCTCCCAACTGAGTTACAACAAAGATTCTCAGTTCAATGAGCAACAAGGCACCCGCATATCGGAAACGGTACGGGTCTACAGCCCCACTGACCCGACGGTCTTTGTTGATGTTGAGAGGGATAAATTTATCAAAACGACCAACAACAAGACAGGCGAAACTTTCAGCCTAAGGCTGTTCTGACATGGGTATTAATCTTGGACCTTTTGCTCGTATTGTTGGGCACAATTTCAGAAGCTCTATGGTTAGAATAGCTGCAATACGATTGTATTACTCTATCGTAAATATGACAGCCATCGGCGGAGATGGTAGAAAATTTTATTGTCGTGCGGGGTATGATTATACTTTAGATGCGTCACCGTCGGCAACTTACTTACAAGAGTATACCCTGTCAACGCCTATGATGATTAAGTCTATGGCGATTACAAAAAATGTTCAGCTTAATGGAAACGTTTACCTTAATTCAGGCCCGTTTTTCATCCCGCCGCCGGGCAATACTGCTTTCCAGTTTAAAAGTTCCGAAAAAAGAGTTTCTTTGTTCCCGTTAGCCAGCCCATATGATTTGACCACTCTCCCGCTAACAGGTCAATATACCGATGAATTTTATCTACCGCTAATTATGCGGTATGTCGCTGCAAGCCCCGATGGGTTGGAATTTTTTTCTTGTTTTAAGGGTTACGGCATCTATCGGCTTTCTCTCCGTAATCCGTGGGATTTCAGTTATTTTGCTGGGGAGAATTGGAATCGTACCCCTTACCCTTTCAATATCATCGCCTTCAAGCCTGACGGAAAAACTATGTATGGGCTGGAGCTTAAGGTAGGTGAGGTGGTGATGCATCAATATGCCTTGGCTCCATGGGATATCGACACCCTATCATGGGTCGGAAGTTATAGCGTCCACAAAGGTGCAGGGTCGCCTGCAGGGCTGTTTGTTTCCGAAGATGGCCGGTACGCCTACGCGGCAGTATTTGGCAATGGTCAGCTTCCTCCTGGCGAAGGGTACTACAAAATAACAGATATGATTCAGTTGCAAATATCATGAGCTACCAAGACACCATTATTGCTAGTGGCCCGACCTATTATTGGCGGATGGATGAGGCGTCAGGCAGTCCAATCTGTAAAATAACGTCGTCGCCTCTGTCGGTACTTGGCAC
>PEAO01000050.1:0-16619 GCA_002753615.1 Magnetococcales bacterium DCbin2 | reverse complement strand
TCTCAAGTTGAGGAGCATTACCTCGCTGGCAGGCCGCCACCACAACCCGAAGTGGTTGTCGGCAGTCTATCATCTGCATGGGGTATACATCTTGGATGTACTGTACGTGCAAGATATTCTTTGACGGATTGGTATCCGATTCAAACGTTGGCTGCTGGATATAGCCTTGTGGTTAGCCAATCCCTGATCGCCGCATCGGATTTGTCGGTGTCTCAGGATGTTTCGACGCTATACAACAGTGCTGTGACACAGGAAATGACGGCACCCTATCCGCTGATGGTTGCGCAGGATTTGATGTCAACCTACGCGCTCAGTATTGCTATCGATTTTCCGGCTTACTATCGTGCTGCGGAGATCGTCAGCCAAGCACTTGAGGGTCTATGGGGCATCACCTGCGCGTCGGAGAGCATCGCCGGGTTTTATGTCCCAGTGTGCGCCGAACTGCACTGTCCATCCAGGCGGGAAATTAATAGCTTGGTGCTGGCATGGTGGGGAAAGCAAAGTGATGTTTCTCGGCAAATCGTTGCGCCGTATGCCTATATTGTGGGAGAGGTAGGGGCCGAATTAAGTGCCAGATATGAAATGCTTGCGTACAATCCTGTATCGTCCGCCATCACCGGTTATTGGAATATCCTGCAAGACACAGGATCTCAATTCAGGCCGCTTGATTTTAGTGTGGTCCATAAGGGTGTGCCGTTATGAGTATTATTGCCGTAAGCATCGGTATATCGGAGGGGGCCTATGCTTGGACAGGGGCAATCACGATCGATGATATTGCCAGCTACCAGCAAGTGGTTATTGGCGATCCTCTCACGGTTACCGTCGGCGGCGAAGTGTTCAATCTCATGGTGGACAGTAAGACGATTTCTCGCGATGGTGTCAACGCTCCCGTCATGTCCCTATCGGTGATCAGTCCGACCGCTATGCTCGAAGATCCTTATGCCAAGCGCAGGGATCTAACAATGCCGGTGGACACGACAGCCAAAGCTGTCGCCGAAGCCGCCATCAATGGAGCCATTGAATGGGATTTGGTGGATTGGATGATTCCATCGGATTTATTGTCATTCTACAGGGCTACACCACTTTCTATTGTCAGGGCGGTTGTGTCCGCCGCTGGCGGCACCGTTGAGACATTACCGGACGGAATGTTGCGGGTACGTCATCTTTTCCCGGTCCCGGTTCCCAATTGGGCTGCCTATACGATCCCCGCCACACACGTGCTTACTGATGCCGTAGACAATCTCTCCTGTACGGAGACCTATGCTGTCCCTGTGTTGGTGGATAAGGTTTCGATCCGGTCAGAGGAGATGAGGGATGCCATGTTGTCCTTCGAGGTGGATGGTAGGCCCAATGGGCTAAACGGGGGGATTACGTCGTTCACCGGCGGGATGACCGCCTATTTCCTGCTGCACGTTGATCCGCAGAAAATCAGTGAGGTCACCGTCATCCCCTCCGTTGGAGATGTCGTTGGGGTTCCGGTGCAGAGCTATCTCGTGACACAGTTTGTTAATTTTGACCAGAGTAGGTTTCAGGCATCACTGGAACACCCAACAGATAACATCGTCAGCGTCCAGTGGTACGGCAATAATCTTGGAGCGCTGCGTCTTGGAAAAGATAAAAAAACGGTGTCGCCGGAGATTCCTGGAACAGGTATCGCTCAAGTCCGCTATACGGTGCAAAGTTTTGCGTTTGGCGTCGAGTTGCCCAAGATCGTGAGTGATACGGATCATTACCCGGTTAATATAGCCCTTGCTGGAGAGGTGAAAGATCTGTCGGAATTGGTATGTCAGCGCGGAGCCGGGAACCATCCTGGAGAGGACGTAATCGATCCGTTTTTGACCACCATTGACGCCAAATTGTCTCGTGGACGGGCTATTATTGATCAAGGGTCTGGGTTGCAGGTAGTCAGTCTGACATGCATCCATCGGCCAGGCATAATGCCGGGTGATCTTGTACAGATCCATGACGCCTTGATGGGTTCATCCTGGATCGGGAAGGTATCTGGTGTGCGCCACAATATCGCTGCATCCGCCATGACAACCCATTTGGAGATCCTGCGTGCATACGATGGTTGAATTGAGGCGATTGCTTGCGCCGACTGCGGTTGAGTTTGGGCGAGTGATTGGATTGGCTGACAAGGTTGTGACGGTCGCCACATCCAAAGGAAGCTGCGAATACCCATTTGATGGGTATTTGAGGATTGGAGATGTTGTCACAATCCATGGTGGACGGGCATCAAAGCGGCGCGTATCGGATACATCGGCGGTCTACTATGTGTGATGGTTTGTTATATTGAAAAAATTTCAAGGAGATGATGAGAAATGTCCGCACGATCAGTAATATTACGCGACGCACTTGGACCGGAAAGCTTGTTTGCTGCCCGTTATGCTTACAACGCATCTGGCGATGTGGAGTACATCGGTTTGGCTGAGCCTGGATCCATAGATAGCCAACCCAAATGGATCATTAAAAAGATTGTCTACGACGGCCAGCGTCGGCAAGTGGCGTCGCTATTTGCCGGTGGGCGCATAAAATTTGATCAGGTGTGGGACGCTCGCGAGAGTGCCACTTATCAATAATAAGGAGATCTGCTGTGCCGACCAGAATTAACCCAGAAACGGGGCGGATGGACCTTGTTGGCGACACTCTTGACCTTGGATCCGCATTGCAAGGGGTATGGTCCGGGAGTGTGACTTATACCAAAGGTGAGGCGGTCAGCTATGGTGGGCCGCTATACATCTCGCTTTTGGACGCCAATACCGGCCATCAACCGGATGAGAATCCTATATGGTGGGGTGAGGTGACTCTGAGAGGCACCCCAGGCCCCCAAGGCCCAGCCGGAGCCGATGGACCCCAAGGACTTCAAGGCCCCCAAGGCCCAGCCGGAGCCGATGGACCCCAAGGACTTCAAGGCCTCCAAGGCCCAGCCGGAGCCGATGGACCCCAAGGACTTCAAGGCCTCCAAGGCCTCCAAGGCCCAGCCGGAGCCGATGGACCCCAAGGACTTCAAGGCCTCCAAGGCCTCCAAGGCCCAGCCGGAGCCGATGGACCCCAAGGACCCCAAGGACTTCAAGGCCCCCAAGGGGTTGCTGGCCAGGCGATGTTTCATCGCAATGAATGGGATTCTGCTGTCACCTATGTCCTGGGTGATGTGGTGACCAGAAACGGATCAAGCTACTTTTGCAGAGTGGGACACGCCAATCAGGAGCCACCCAACACAACTTACTGGGGTCTGCTGTCAGGCAAAGGCGATCCGGGCAGCCCAGGGGACATGTTAGAGATCGTTGTCCCGGTGCCAATCTTATCTGGCGCAGTGACTCTGGACATGGCTGCTGGAACAGTTTTCACGACAACTCTCGATGCCAACGTCACTGGGATCACCTTTTCCAATGTCCAACCATCTGTGGCATCGACGGCCACATGGATCGTGACTCAGGATGCAGCGACACCCTATACCATCACCCTGCCGGCAGGGATGTCCTGGGTGGCGGGGCAGAATCCTGTTTTTACGACGTTATCGGCGAAATACATCCTGGAGTTCAAGACCGTAAATGGCGGGGCAAGCTGGACCGTTTCCAGCCTCGGCGGCGGTGGTGGCGGCGGGATCTCAGGGTTTACACCTGGGTCGGTCCTTTTTGTTGGTCCAGACGGAACGCCCTCTGAAGATCCAGCTGGGTTTTATTACGATCCTGTGAGCAGAAGATTTGGGTTCGGAACGAACCTGCCGACGAATTTTATGTCATTTAACCTGCAAGCCCCCGCTGTGACAAACCAAGTGTCACATGCAATCGGGGTCAATACTACCGGCATGCTTGCGCCGCAATACACACCAACACTTGAGATTTTGACTGACGGCAGTTTTTCCCTACCTGGGAATGTCTCGCTGATCGGTCCCAACTCAACAATAGGGCTTGATTATGACACGACCGTCTACATGTCCAAAATCGTTTTTGGAGTACCAGGCAACGTCCCAGGGTGGATCCGTAATTTTTCCGTCGAGCGGTATAGTGATGGGATGTGGAGTACTATCGATGTGACATCCATTGTCGGTGGTACTGGTACAGGGGCTATCGTCACATGCACTGCTACGTCTGCTGGCACTTGCACGGTCTACTGCCTTACTGTCCCTGGCACAAAAGTAAGGGTCCGGTGTCTGTCTATTGAGGGGAACGACTGGACCGGTTTCTCTGAGCTTCAAGTATGGGGATATACTAATTTTAATCCCTACGCTGTAGAAATAACGCCTTCCGGGGATATCGGATTTGGGACTGCTTCAGCGGCGGGAAAGGTTGATATCAGGCAAACGTCAGACGCTTTGGCACTTAGGGTATCCCGGTCAGGGATCGATGAGACGGAAAATATCGCAGAATTTTACTCTGATCACACATCACCCGGTCTTATCCAAACTGCAATCCGCAACGACGGGACAATCGTGAGCCGTAACAGCGTCATATCCACATTTTCCGACCCAAAGGTCAAAGAGGGTATTGCAGATCCGCCGTTGGATATCTTTGACCGGTTCATGCGGCTCGAGTTCAAAAACTTTTACCTCAAGGGTGACACGTTAAAACAGTTTGGTTTGCTTTCGCCCAACGTGAAAGAGAATTTTCCCGGTCTCGTCGAACAGATCCCGGACTACGAGACATTCCCCGATCCCGACTGGACTCCTGGCCCCAAGCAGACTGAGGCAAATCGGCCATGGAAAAGGGTTTTTCTCGGTACTTACACCGAAGCTGTAAAGGTATCGATGATCCCCCTTCTTGCGTCATTCTGTCTACAAATCGAAGTCGGGAAGCGGGCAGCGTTGGAGGCCAGAGTTGCGGCACTGGAAACAGATAGGGTTGTTTGATGACGGGGGATGGAGTGTTCGCGCAGTACCAAAGAACAAGCCGTACCATCACCGGCGGACGACTGGTGACCCTTCTTGCCGAGGATGGCGAGACCTGGCTCAACTTGGATACCGTCAAAGCCATCCAATCCATGGCCTCCCAGGCGGGGGCGACGTTTGTACTCATTTGGGATGAAGAGACCATGGCGGTCCAGTTTCGCCACAACGATCCACCAGCGGCCGCTTTTCAGCCGATCTGGCCAAACCATGGATTGTTTATTGGGACGATGAAGCTGATGACGGTGTAGTTTGGAGGAAAAAACAATAGCCCTAGTCAGCCTGCCGCCAACCTCCGCTTTCCGACCAATTACCAACTTTCTTTCCTGTACGACCATCAAAAACCCAAACAAAGTCTGCATTTGGATTGCGAATTATTCCCCACATTAGAACACACCGAAGAATAATGTCCTTTTGTTCCAGCGTTGCATTTGAAAAAGAAGGAAGCGAGTAAGCTGTTGGGTACCCACCTTCCATGACGACCTTTGTGAGGACATTAAGCCCAATTAGACCAGAAATTGCGCTATCGATATCGGCCATTTTAGCCAGAGACTCCTGATAAACCGGATCGTTTGCAAGTTTTTCTTCCTTTTTTCTATCCTCGAGTTCCTTTTGCGCACGCCGTTTTGCTATACCTTCGGGAGACAGATACTCCTTAACGGAAGCTTTATGTCGCGCTTGCCAATCATCTTTCCGCCATTCGATATACAGAAAATAGCCTATTGATAATGCTAAAATAATTTTAAGAATAGGAATTTTCGTTGGTTTATTGTCAGCCATATTAACTCCGTGCAACCAGTTCAGAACCAGAAATGGGTCATTACTACCACAACTCATGTCTCTTTGGAATCTTTCTTGACAATCCTCTTGTCATTGGATAGTGTTCTGGTCACGGGGCCTCGAAACCCTGACCGCTAGCGGAACGCGCACCCGACAGACTTGCGCTATTTTTATGTCCAGAATTTGAGCATGTTTTGCTCCATGGTTGCTTTCTGGCCGGGTGTTCCAGGGCATACGATACCCGCAAGGGAAAACCCTGGAGCCGTCTAGCGGCGGTTTCGAGCGCCCGGCCTGTAAATCGAAATCAACCGCTAGGAGTCACACCACGCAAGACCTCACCATCCCCATCCATTTAGAAATCACCGATGGCCGCCCAACTGCTCGGTCCACTGCCGTGGCTGAACACTTTGAAAAACAGCACAAGAATATTTTAAGAGACATCCAAAGCCTTGAGGTTCCCAGAGAGTGGCATCGGCTCAATTTTGAGCCGATCTCCTACGCTGACCTTTACAGTCGGGAACAACCCGGCTACGACATGACCCGCGATGGTTTCACTCTGCTGGCGATGGGTTGGACCGGAGGAAAGGCGATGCAGTTCAAGATTGCCTATCTGGAGGCTTTCAATCGTATGGAGACGGAGTTATTGACGAAGAGTGGTGTTATGCCCACCCACCGCCATATCCGGCTACTGGAGCGTGTGGCGGAGTTGGAGGCTTTTCGTGCGGAGACTCTGGCCCAACAATTGGAGAACCGCCCTTTCAAGAGTCCCAGACCCATGACACCCGAAGAGCGTGAACGTATGCGTGAACTTCGCGCCCAAGGTTTATCCTTCTGCCGCATTGCCCGTGAAACTAGCCGTAGTCCCCGTTCTGTGACTCGTGTTTTGGGTGGGAGGTAAGCGATGGGACTTAAACTTGAAGTAGAATTTGAAGACGATCAGCTTGACGAAGTGGCCGCTGAAGTCCTTAACTCCCTTTGTAGGTTTGAGGAGATGTTGGGTATGATGGAGCATTGTAGTGATATCCCCATAAACACTTCCAGTACCCTGCGCCCTCTCTTGAAACTCCAGAAAGCTGTCCTGGCCAAGTACAAAGAACAAGCCGCAGACGGAAAGCGTGAACGAAATTCTCAGAGAGCATTCAGCGGAACACTCCCGGTTCGCCCGGAAGCCCGCGCCTCAGTCACCTGACCCTATCCAAAAAAGAATCGACAAAAAAAACGCCCTGGGAAATTTTCCAAGGCGTTTTTTTGTTGCCCGATCTGTGACTCGCAAAAACAAAAACTCAGAATTCACTGACAAGAGAGTCCGCGATCAGTGACAAGAAAATTATCGCGTTACAGCAGAAGGTGATGGCGCGAACGGTTGCGATTCTTTCCACTTGTTTGAGCAGTGCCACTTCGCCGAAAAAGGAACCGGTGCGCAGTCGGACCAATTGGTGACCTTGGGGATCAAGGACTTCCACCTCACCGTGAAACAAAAAATACATCTCGTTACCGGAGTCTCCCGCTTTGATGATGATTTCCCGAGGGGAGCAAATGGTGGTTGTGAGGCAACTGACCATATCCATCAGGCATTCGTGGGACGCCTGGGTGAAGAATGGGACACTGCGTAGCATAAACAGGTTCGCATATTTGTCGATTTCCCGTTGCAACTCCTGGGGAAGCTCTTGAAGAATCTCGGTTGCTAGGGAGATGCGGTCGCGCAGAGAATGTTCGTAGAACTGGAAGATATCATTTTGCGTCTTCAGAGGAATATCGTACCGTTTCATAAAATCGGCCAAGGCGGCGAATTTGTCGCGGCGGCGTTGTTTTTGGGCGTTGGTATTGGCGATGGTTGTGGAAACGCTACCGATGATGGTTCCGTACATGGCGATGCCGACCAGCATGACCAACGTGGCATAAAGACGGGACATATCGTTTTGCGGGGTGATATCGCCATAACCGACGGTCGCCACGGTGACAATCAACCAGTAAAAGGCCTGGATGTAGATGGAGACCGGATCTTTAGCGGGAGAATCATGGACAAGGATCCAGCCACAGGCAATGGTGTTCAGACCGATCATCACCCAGAAAAACATCAGGGACATCTTGACCTTTTTGCTGGTTTCCAGATAGATGGCATCGACGAAGGCATTGCCTGTATGTTTGCGCAGATTGGCCACGAGGCTGGGAACTCGGAACAATCGCAGCGTACGCAACAGTCGCGTCAGTGCGATCCAATGGGGACTCAGATCATGGGGGGGAAGCGTTAGCAGAATGATCACATCCCAGGGGATTGCGCCGATGAAGTCCACGAACAGACGGTTTTTGACATAGTGTTGGCGGATCAGGACGGGATCTGAAATGACCTCATTATTGTTCAGGAACGGGGTGCGAAACACGGTGAGGATGTCCACCAGAAAAACGATGGACAGGGTGATATCCAACAATTGGGTCCAACCGGGCATGTCCAGTTTCAGGGCGAACGCGATGGGGACGGAAAACCCGTACCAGGCGGTGGCAAGCAATATCAGGAAATTCCAGAGAACATTCAGGGGATTTCTGGGTAAATGTTTGGAAAAATGACGGTCTAACATGCGAATACCCCGATTGACGATCAATAAACTTCGAAACGGAACTTTGGCAGCGTGCGCACAATTACCCTGGTTGAGGAATGTTTATGGTCGGGATCGGGGATGCCTTGGGGGGGAATAATATTCTTGAATGGATGGCTGCATGGGTTCATGATGCTGAAACGTGGTGAGGGGGATAGGCTGTAACATGGTTTTTGTTTTTTACTTTGCATGGATTGGAGTATGAGGAAAAAAAATCGGTCCGATTTTCAGGCTCAGAATGCCGCAATCGAGATGCGGCAGATCAGTTATGATCGGCTGACGCCAAAAATTCGTCGGGGGACGAGTGGTCGGATTGTGCCTCATGTTGCGGTGCCGGTCAAACTCCATTTGAAAGATATTTATCGTCTTTTAAAAAACTATTTTAAGAATCGTTTTTTCGATCAGGTTTGGGTTACCGCCCCTTTGTTGGTGTTTGTGGGAATATTCCAATGGTGGGGTTTGGAACATTCCTGGGGTGCTATTGGGGTGACGGCCATCGGTTTTTTTGCGGTGACGGTTGGGTTGATGGTGTTGGTTGAGGGGTTGCGTGTCGGGGTGATCCCCTTTGGCGATGCCATCGGCAATACTATACCGAAAAAACGGGCTTTGCCGTTTATCGTGATGATTGTTTTTTTATTGGGGGTGGTGGTCACCTTTGCCGAACCGACATTGGCTTTATTGCTGGCTTTAGCTCCCCTTGTTGCGGTGGAACAGGCCCCTTACCTTTATTTTTTGTTGAACGATGGGGCATCGATGTTGGGATGGGTGGTGGGTGGTTCGGTCGGTTTGGGGTTGGTATGTGGTGTGATCCGTTTTTTCCGTGGTTGGCGGATCAAACCGGTGATCCTGGGTGCATTGGCTTTCGCTGTGGGGATGACCATTTGGGCTTGGTTGACGCCGGGTGTCCGAGGTGTTGTGGGGTTTGCGTGGGATTGTGGGGCGGTGGTTTTGGGGCCGGTATCGGTGGTTTTGGTCCTGGCGTTGGGGATGGGGATGGTTTCGGCGGTGGCCCGGGGTCGTGAGGCGGTGCTGGGATTGGGAATGATCCTTTTGGCGGCCATTGTTTCCGTGATGGGGGTGTTGGGATTGGCGTTGGTTACGTCGATGATGGTTTCCCAGGAGACCATTATCGCCGGTGCGCAGGTTTCCAAGGTGGTTGCCGTCCCGTTATCTTGGACGCACATGACACCAAGTCATGAAATCCTGTTGGCATTGCGTGCGACTTTACCGGCGATGTTGTTTCTTTGGATTGTGGCGCAACTGTTTTTGAAGGAAAAATTTCAGGAATCGGGTATGCTGATCTACGGTATGGTGTTATCCACGCTGGGGTTGGCGATCCTTCATGTGGGGCTGACGTTTGCTTATGCCCATGTGGGGGAGGGGACTTCGATTCTGGATGTCAAGGGGTTGGTTGGATCTTCAAGGTTTGGGACGCCGATGGATTTGATGATGATTGGGGTGATTGCCGGGATCATCGGTTTTGCGACCGCGTTGGCAGAGCCGGGGTTGAACCTTCTGGGAACGGCGATTGAGGGGCGGACGAATGGGGTGATCAAGAAGAAAAAATTATCGGTTGTGGTTGCCTTGGGGGCCGCCTTTGGGACGCTGATCGGGGTATTGAATAGTGTCGTTCCTGCGGTTTCGTTCTGGGTGTTGGTGCCGGTGTTATCGGCTATGGTATTGCTGACGGTTTTTTCTTCGGAGGAGTGGGTTGCCATCGCCTATGACGGTGGGGGGGTCGTTTCTGGCCCGATGACCGTCCCCTGGGTCTATGCCCTGGGGCTTGGGCTGGGCGGTCCGGTGGACGGGGGTGGTCTCCTTTCCATGGGGGTGGCGGGTTCCATTATGGCGGTTTTGCTCATGGGTCTGTGGGAGCGGATCCATGTTTCCTAAGGGTGAGACGATATGACGGCTGGCGCAAGATCGATGACGGTGTTAACCGATGTCAGGCTGATTACCTGCATTGTGCAGCGTGGGTTGGGGGATATCATTGTCAAGGCGGCCCGGGATGCGGGTGCCCAAGGGGCGACGGTTTTCTTTGCCAAGGGGAGCGGTGTCCGCGAGCGGCTGGGGGTGCTGGGGGTTGCGGTCGAGGTGGAAAAAGAGGTGGTGAACATTGTGGTTTCTGCGGCGCAGATGGAGGCGGTATTTGACAATGTTTATCTGGTGGGCCAGATGGATACCCCTGGGATGGGGTTTATGTATGTGACGCCATTGGAAAAGGCGGCCACCTATATCCCCAAGGAAGTGATTGACAGGTTCAATAACTAACGGGGAAAATCGGATGTCAGACACTTTGGCCGCCATGCGGGATCATTCTCCGGGAAAATTGATCACATGCATTGTCCCTGCCAACGGGATGGATAAGGTATTGATCAAGGGGTTGAAGGAGCGGTATGGGGTATTGACTGCCGATTCCTATCCTTGCCGTGGTTTTGGTGGACAGTTGGGGGGGGATGATCCCTTGGGTGCTGGGGCTTTGCGTCCCAGACAGGCTTGTGTGGTCATGATTGTGGTCTCTGTGGAGCAGGCGGATGCTGTTTTTGATTTTTTGGGGGAGATGATTACCCGTGAGACGTTTGCGGGGGGAGTTCTTGTGATGCAGGGGAGTGCTTCGCACGTTACGCGCTTTGAACTGCCGGTGGGGATTCCCGATGAGTTTGTGGCGTGATTGTTGGTGATTGGGGCGGGTGCGCGGTGGTTGGCGTCTATGGATGGCTACGGGGGGATGGGATTGATGACGATTGGACAATGGATGGGGCGTGGCACGTTGGTGACGACCTTGGTTGCGTTGTTATTCTCCGGCTGTGTGATGCCCAAGTTTTCTTTCCCGGAAAAACTGGATGTGGCACTGGTATCTATTGAGCCGGAGAAGCTTTCTTTGGCGCAACAGGTTTTTCGCGTCCGGTTTCGGGTGACCAATGCCAGCATGGAGGAGATTCCCATTGCGGCGTTGCAGGCGAGCATTGTCATCGAGGGGTTTGACTTTGCCCATGTGACGACACAACAGCCATTGACCGTCCGGGCCAAAGGTCAGACGGAGGTGGATGTTTCCGTTCGCACCACGCTGGTGGATTCTTTTCCAGATTTGAACAAGATATTCAAACGCCGCAAGGAGCCCATTCATTACCATCTGAGTGGTGCGATCCAGGTGGATCGACCCTTGACGGGCAATCTTCCCTTTCAAAAGTCGGGGACCATCGATCTGGGCGGGAAATTGGAAGGGCGGCGTGATTGAGTGTTTGGGTGATCCTGCCATTTGATAGGAAGGGACCATGATGTTGAAATCTGTGGAAGCCGAAATTGGCGCGGATGGGCGGGTTCGGTTGCGGGAGCCTCTTCCATTGTCGTGTCGCCATCGCGCGGTGGTGACGGTTCTGGAACGGTTGGATTCTGCTGAAGATTCGGCACAGACAGCGGCGGATGAGACCTGCGATTGGCGAAGGTTTGCCGGGGTCATGAGGGATTCGCCCCATTTCAACGCCGATCCCGTGGCTATCCAGAAAGCGATACGTGATGAGTGGGATTGAGTGGTTGCTGGATACCAACGTGGTGATTGGCCTGCTCAAGGGGTATGACGCTGCTATTGCATTGGCTGAGAAAAAAGGATTGATCCTGGAGCGTGCGGCGGTCAGCCAGATTACGCGCATGGAGCTGTTGGGTTTTCCCGGTTTGGCCGATGATGAGGAGGCTGCTATTCGATCCTTTCTCAATGCCTGTCGGGTCGTGATGCTGGATGATGTCATCGAGGAACAGGCCATTCGGTTGCGCCGTAGTGGCATGTTCAAGTTGCCCGATTCCATCATTGCCGCCACGGCGTTGATGTTGAACGCCCAATTGTTGACTCTGGATCAGGGCATGTCCCGTGCGTTGGGGCGGGTTGAAAGCAGAACTGAAGGATGACACCGTACCATCTTGAGTGGTGTGATTCAGGTGGATCGACCATTGACGGGCAATCTTCCCTTTCAAAAGTCGGGAACTATTGATCTGGGCGGGAAACCGTAGTCGGGAAGTCGTTACCGTTGAAGCTGAGATCGGCGCGGACTTTCGATATTCTACTTACCGTACTCTGCTCCCAAAAAAACGCTCAAGTGTTTTACGCACTTCCGATCTTGGTCTCGGCGGCTGATCAGGCCCGGAGTGTAATGCAACGAAGGATGCCCGTTGCGTTGAGATATGATCCAATCGTTGCATAGAAAGATCATGTACCAAATCTTTGATGGCACTTTCCGTGTGTTTCGGCATGACGGGGAACACGACAGAGCAGATTTTTTTCGTCAGCGTTCACCGTATTCTTGGGGTGTATTGTCGAAACGGATTGCACGACTACCTTTAGGGTAATCGGTGTTTGTTCGTATTTGCGGATTTCCAGGTCAAGGGAATCCCCTGGTCTTAGTGATCTGCCATAGGATGAAAAAAAACTTAAATTTATGTGGGTTGCGCTCATCTTGATCAGATGAATATTTGGTATTTCTTTTGGGGTTGGCGTGGATGTGTCTAAGAGAGTTAGTTGCAAATGATTTGATGATTTGATGTCGGTTCCTAACCAGTATTGAGTCTTCTGCTTGAGAAATTCCGTCAGGGTTGTACCGAAGTCAAGATCCTTTTTTTGAAACGCAATGCCGATCCCATTATCCCGAATATGGGCAACCCGACAAGGGAAGCTTTTCTTTAAGTTTGCAATGGTCAATCCCAACAGAGCTTCACTACCGGGTTCAACATCTGGAGGAACGTTTGTGACGACGAGGAACACACCATGAAGCGAGACATTGCGCGTTATTCCCAATAAGGATTTTCCACCGACAAAGTTCAGTACAGCCATATGTTTAAATAAAACGCGCTCATAAGCCCGGCGATGATGATGTGACGTTGCTGTGTTGTCGGGTTGCATCTTTAATACACCTGCTAAAGAAGTGGTCTGGGGAATTTTTTCCCCAGGGTATTTGTTCTTCAAAGAGGGACTTGCAAAACTTAAAAAACACGCAGGATTTTCGTCTTTGACTGCATTTTCCCGTATAAATTCCGTACTTTCCCCGTATGATTGGGACGATAAACAATCAGGGGGAAGGATAAATGGCGACCCATCGCGGGAAACTCTATCCCTGGATTGGCTGACAATCCAGGGAAATTTGTCTCCTTGGTTGGAGGAGGACTTTGCGATCAAATGCCCGCTCGTCCAGTCCTTACAGCCTTCTATCTGCTTTCTGTCCGTCAGGTCAGTAAATTGGATTGACGATTCCAAAGAACGTTTGCGGGATTTCCCGGATCCGGTCCAACATACCGTGGGATATGCCTTATTCCGTGCCCAGGAGGGGAAAAAACATCCCGACGCCAAGCCTTTGAAAGGATTCATGGGGGCTGGTGTACTGGAAATGGTTGATGATCATGACGGTGACACCTACCGCGCTGTGTACACCGTAAAACTAGAAGGTGTGGTGTATGTTCTGCATGCCTTCCAGAGAAAATCCAAACGGGGGATTGCAACCCCGAAAAGGGAAATTGACTTGATAAAAAGTCGGATGCAGCTTGCCCAACGGGTTCATGAAGAAAGGAACATACCATGAGCGGTAAAACCGATTTTCAAGAGAGCAGCGGTAATGTTTTCGCGGACCTTGGCGTGGTCAACCCCGATGAACATTTGGCCAAGGCCCAGCTTGCCAGCAGGATCAACGATATCATCGATGCCCTGGGTCTTACTCAGGGTGAAGTCGCCAAATTGCTTGGCGTGGACCAGCCCAAAGTGTCGGTCCTTGTGCGTGGTCGGCTGGCTGGATTTTCTTTGGATCGGCTGTTCGGATTTTTGAACGCTCTGCATTATAATGTGCAGATCGTCATTAAACGTAAGCCACGGCCTCAACCAGCCCATACCTTTGTGGTGTCGGAAAGAAAACTTCAGACCTATTCTCCTTCATCAGCCTTGCAGGCTGCCGCAATGACAGCATCCGATAGATAGTAGCCCGCTCTTTGCAGATCCAGCAGGGTTGTGCGCAAATTATCCAGTAAACCTCTGCGCCTGGCTTCTACCAACAGACCAGCCGTTCCCTTGACTGCCAGCCCGTACACATGCCGGGCAATCCGGCGGCCTCGCTTTTCATCGATGACCGTCAGGCACGGCAACCGGATGCGCGCCAAGCTGATCACTGCCGCCCCGCCGCGATCCAGTTCCGCGATCAGCAGGGGATCGGGTTTTGGCGCGGTGCAGACATGCTCCATCCATCGCGTATCAGCGAGCGTATTTGCACCGGACAGTCCAAGACCAGCGACGGTTACCTCCCGATACACCGCGTCGGGAATCCAGAATTCACAAAACAGCATGGGCAGTAGGTCAAGCTGTCAGACCAGGGACAAGACCACCAGCGGGCCTGTATTGATGACAGCGCGGTCCAGCATCATTGGGCGAACTCTGCGTCCATTTCGTCCTGGCTCAAGTCCACCACCGGAACGCCGGCACGGCTTACAGCCAACAGGAACTCGATCCGCCCCATGCCAGAGAGCCGACCAGCCTTGCCTGAAGTGATACGGCCTTGCTCAAAAAGTTTGAGAGCCAGTAAAAAACGCACCTCGTCGGAAAAATTGTCTGGCAATTCAGTAGGCAGAGGCAAACTTTCCAGGGGTAGTTCAATCGTTAGCGTCTTCACTCCATCCTCCTTGTCTGCCACGGAATGCTATTCACAACGAAAGATGTCTCCATGGGGCTGTTCGAGGCCATGATCCACCGGCACGACTTTTCTCATAAGACAGCCGTTGACCCGATCTCCAGTACGGAATTCCAAAATATCCCACGGGGGGGATGTCGTCACTCCCTGTCTGACGTTGTGAACACCGGGATGCGTAAAATCTACCATCGGATGAGCGGGTCTCGTTGCCTTAACCCACCGTGATCAATCATCCTCGTCTTCGTGTTTGGGCTTTCCCCCCTCCGAGTGCCAACGCCGTTTTGCATCATCCTCATTGGCGTTGCGGTGACACCGGACGCAGCGTTCATAGTCGTGAATCCCCTCCTCGATATGCTCTTGCCGAATCTTATCCGCAGAATGTTCATGGCAATCGGTGCAGGTGTACGTTTTATAATTGTTCTCCAAATGGCACCGGTTACAGGGAACATGATGATCTTTGTCCAACTCAAACCAAGGTTTATGGTCCAAGCTTGCCGGTTTCCACTGTCCCTGCCCATGACACAGGCTGCACTGTTTGACGCTTGGGCGGTGCAGTGCATCATCGGGCGGTTGATGACACTGAGAACATTGACCCGCCAAGGCGGTATCCAAAGCACCATGGGAAAACTGTACTTTGGTCCGATATCGGGCTACCCCGGCATGGTCGCTGTGACAGGCGGTGCAGGTGTTGTCGGTTAATTGATGATGAAACCGCGTTTTGGTTCCCTTCTTGGTAATGACAACCCCTTTGGTGTTCGTGATGCCGATCGCATCGATTTTGTGACAGGTGATGCAGCGTGCAGACGATGTGCCCAAAAAAGGTTCATGACAGGCAAAGCAATCCCTCTCCAACGGGGCATGTCCCGGAATGAGAGAACCGGGGCTGATCATGGGTCGCGGATCAGTAACGGTGAAAATCGCAATGATCGATAAAATAACCAGAAGGAGGGGTTTGGCAAATCGCTTCATGGCCATTTCCAAAATAGAAAAATACTGACAATGTGACCGGCTGCGAGGATGGCAAACGCAAAAGAGATGGGAAAATGTACTGTGCGCCATTGGGTCATCAGATCAAATGTGACCGCATCCCAAAACAGTTTAGCCTTGACCGCTTCCCCGGATAGCCCCTGTGATCGGTGGTTTTCCTGTCGCGCCATCAAATGACGCTGAGAACGGCGCAGCAGGTAACGTCCCACAAAGCCACTGATCACGTTGATGATCATCGCCATGGTCGCCAACCAGGGGAGGACCGCATTAAAATGTATACCCGCATGAATCAGGATCATCCAGGCACCCAACAAAGTGAAAAATTCATGGATGCGCAGGAAAATACTTGGTTTTCCCGCTGTGATGATCTTGCGTTTGCGCAGTGAATACAGGAGGGAGAGTACAAGCAGCACTGTCCCAGGGATCCCCATATATCGGCCAATGGAGACCCAACCAAAGCGGTGCAACAAAAAATCGCCTACAATGGTGAGTGCCAGCAATGCTGCAAACTGGAGAAGAAACGGAAGGACTTCCACCCGGAAAAGTGAACGGCTCATATCGGACCTTCATGATTGAAAAGTCAGGCTAGGATGAAATATATAGGATATTTTTGTCCAGGGGCAATGGTTTTTTTCAGGGCAATCGCATTTGAAATTGGCACGTCCAAATGCCTCGGAAAAGATAAATTATTAAAATAAAAAAGGGGTCTGGGGGATT
>PEAO01000154.1 GCA_002753615.1 Magnetococcales bacterium DCbin2 | reverse complement strand
ATGGTGATGGCAATCACCTGATTCAAATTGGGATAGTCCTCACCCCGTTCAATCTGATGCGCATAGGCCTTCGCGGCGTTGAACTGGATCCGTTTCAGGAAAGCCACCACCTTTTGCACCTGCATTTCAACGATGTAAGAGACGCCACGATGGTCACGGCATTTGACATCCAAGATGGAATATTTCATCTCCCGAATCTTGGGTGCCAGGAATGGATCAAGAAGGGTTAACTCGGCAATGCGCCGCTCCCCATCCAACCGCAAAAGACTCTCCAAAAAACTGATGAGGAGATCCTTGGCATTCTCACTGCCAAAGATTTTTTTGAAGGCAAAATCGATTCTCGGATCGATAAATTTCATTGCAAACTCCATGAACGAAAAATAGAGACAAAACACCGCATTTTCCATTGTCCCGTGAGGTTGATCCCGCTGCAAGGGCAATCTTTTCACAGGCAACTCTTCCAAAAATAATATTTTCCATTGACTATTTTCATAACATTCCTACAATCATAAATAGATCATGATGAGCGGCATTGAAAATGATATGGGATTTTCCAATATCCCTATCTGCAAATTTGGAAGACTAGTGGATATTTATAATGAAATATTTGGAGAAAACACATGCATCTTCGAATCGATCCAACGCGGTTGACGACGCCTCACGAGGCGGCGGGCGACGGCAATTATGACGCCGTGATCGTCGGCTCCGGTGTCTCCGGTGCCATGATCGCGGAACAACTCTGCAAGGAGGGCAAGCGCGTTTTAATGTTGGAGGCCGGTCCGATCACCAGCAAATCCTTACGCGGCTACAATGACTATGTGACCAATTACTTTGTTTCGCCCGGCAAGGACAGTCAAGCTCCCTTCCCGGAAAACCCCAACGCGCCGATGCCACGAACACCTCTCCTGCGTAAACTGCAACCGGGACAGGTCGATTCCAATACCTATATGGTGCAAACAGGCCCTTATGTAACCGATACCGTTTACAGTCGCACCCTGGGTGGTACCACCATGCACTGGCAAGCCAAAACGCCGCGCATGGTGCCTGAAGATTTCAAAACCCGAACCCTTTACGATCAGGGTCTGGACTGGCCGATCAGCTATGACGATCTTGAGCCGGACTACCAGCGCGCCGAACGGGAAATGGGCGTTTCGGGGGATGTCACGGCGTTGCGCTACCCAGGGGGATCCCCCTACCCAAAAGACTACGTTTACCCCATGAAGGGAATGCCACCGTCTTACCTGGATCAGATGGTCAACGACGGAATCGAAGGGACTTCGGTCGAACTGGACGGCCAAACCATCCCTCTTCAGGTCCGCCCTTTTCCGCAAGCTCGCAATGGCATCCCCAATGAGGCCTATGATGGCGGCAAAGGCTACACGCCGATCGGCGCGGTCAACACCCACCAGGTTGATTTCGGCGAACGCTGTCAGGGCAATACCAATTGCGTTCCAATTTGTCCGGTGCAGGCCAAATATTGGTCCGGCAAAACCTTGGCCAAAGTTTTGCGGATGAACGATGAACCGGACAAAGGTGAAATCAAAATCCTCCCTCAGGCAGTGGCTTCCAAAGTAGAGATCAATCCTGAAAACGGTCACGTCGCGGGGATCCAAGTCAAGGTTTACAAGAACCCAGACTCTCCTGAACATGAAACAATCACCGTCCGGGGCAAGATTTATGTCATCACGACGGCGGCCATCGAGACAGCTCGTTTGCTGCTCGCTTCCGGGTTACCCAGCACCAGCGGCCTGGTCGGACGCAATTATATCGACCACGCCTATCTTTTCAGTTGGGGTCTCACGCCGAAGATTTGCGGTGCCTACCGTGGAACGGATTGCATCAGCGGCATCCTTGACCTGCGCAACGGTCCCTTCCGCAAACACCAGGCCGCCTTCAGCGTTGACATCAACAATAACGGCTGGAGTGTCGCCACAAGTTCCCCGTATACCGACGTGACCGCACTGGTCGATGACGGCAATCTGTTTGGCAGTCAACTGCGCCGGGGTTTGGTGGATCGTGTATCACGCCAGTTGCTTTTCGCCTTCATGATCGACGTTCCTGCCAATGAAAGCAACCGCGTCACGGTAGATCCCCAATACACCGATGCCCTTGGGAATATGCGGCCCAACCTGTCGTTCACCACACCAGAATACTCCATGCGGGGTGCCGCTTACGCACGTCAGTTCGCCAAAACGGTTTTTTCACGCATGGGGGTCATCGACTATACCCAGTACAGCCCAAGTAATTTTGGTTACGTCGTCTACGAGGGAGAAGGCTACGAAATCCACGGCGGCTGTCATCTTGGTGGCACACACATCATGGGGACGAACAAAAACAACTCGGTCGTTGACGCCAACCAACGTTCCTGGGACCACGCCAACCTGTATCTGGCCGGTGGTGGCAGTATGCCCTCCATTGGCACGGCCAACATCACATTGACCATCGCCGCCCTGTGCTACCGCAGCACACGGGCGATGTTGAAACAGCTTTCGTTTGAGACGACAACGGGCGCAACGATTCACAAAACGACAGGATATCATCATGGATTCTCACGACATTGCGACACTTGAGTCATTGGAAGAACATCTTTTCAGTGCGATGGTGCTGGAACATGCTACGCTGCCAGCCTATTTGACGGCACTCTATTCCATCAAACCAGGAACCAACCAGGACGCCTCCAACATCCTCCGGGTCGTCGCCGTGGAGGAAATGCTGCATATGACCATCGCAGCCAATCTTCTCAACGCCATCGGTGGCACGGTGAATCTCACCCAAACCGGTTTCGTACCCAGTTACCCGACCTACCTTCCAGACAGCATCGATGATTTCCAGATTCATATCGAAGCCTTCACCCCCAGTGCCCTGGAAACCTTCCTGAAAATTGAACGCCCAGTCTATCTGGGGACAGTCCAGCAACGGGTGGTGAAACGGCGCATCCCCAACCATGTCTGGTGCCTCTCCCCAAACAAAGACGGGACGACGCAATATACCACCATCGGGGAGTTCTATAACGCGATCAAAGAAAGCTTCATCCGTCTCGAAGCAGAGGCCCAGGCGAAGGGGAGTACCATTTTTACCGGCGATCCAGCCTTTCAGATCACCTCGGAATACTATTATTCCGGCGGCGGTAAACTGTTCCCGGTCACCAATCTGGATTCGGCCGTCCAAGCCATCGACCTGGTGATCGAGCAGGGTGAAGGATATGTCGATGAGGACAAACCCACCGGTGTATTCGATCAATATGGCGAAATTGCCCACTTTTACCGTTTTGAACAACTGAGACTGGGCCGCTATTACGTTCGAGGCGACAAGCCGGGGTTCCCGACCGGACCCGCCATTGAAATCGACTGGGATGCCGTATACCTGACCGTGGTCGATCCCAAACTGGCCGATTACCCAGAAGGGTCGGAACTTTACCAAGCCGCCTTGAATTTCAACATCGCCTACGCCCAATTTCTCGCACTCCTCACCGAAGCCTACAACGGTAAGCGTGAACTGATGATGCGTGCCGCCGTTCCGGCGATGTTCGATTTTCGCAATCTGATGAACAGACTGATACGCAACCCGGCACCCCAACAACACGGTCGCCATGCGGCAGCCACGTTTGAAATCGATGCCACCAACGCCATATTGGGCACCGCCAAGGCTTGAGAGGAAACAATCATGAATAAAACAGAGTTCTACGCAAAACTTTCCACCCCCGCGAATGATCCCGCCAGTCTGGCTCTTGCCGCCATCCAAGGGGACGGCGAGGCCGGAACCTATCTTCGTGGCGTCTATGATCAATTTCTGGCGTTTTCCGTCGAAGTCACGGCATTCAGCCGGTTTGATCTTGAAGGGACCGGTCAAGGCGAAGCTTACTTTGCAACCGTGATTCAGGTGGTCGGTTATGAGATTTTGGAACAGTTGCTCGATACCTTCACTTCCATCATCAACCAGACCGGTGGGGAATCGACTTTGGTGCGCAACGATCTGTTGCGTCGGCGTCTGTTCGGCAATGAACGACTCGGCCCAATCGCACGCAACATTGTCAAACTTTGGTTTACCGGCAACTGGTATCAATTACCCCGCAATTGGTCGGAAAAATTCGGTCCGGCACCCAAAGATGTCACCTTTACGGTGAGTGCCAATGCCTATGTCGAGGGTCTTCTGTGGACGACCATCGGCGCGCACCCTGCGGGTGCCAAGGCGCAGGGATACGGTTCCTGGGCCAATCCACCCCGGATCCCTGAATTTGGGAGCGATGCCGTCGTTCGTTGATGGGTGTCTCACCGTCATCTGTTGTGTTCACACACCATACCCATTGCGAACCATGGAGTAACGTAACATGCATCTTCGAATTGATCCAACGCGGTTGACGACGCCTCACGAGGCGGTAGGCGACGGCCATTACGATGCCGTGATTGTCGGCTCTGGTCTCTCCGGTGCCATCATCGCGGAACAGCTCTGCAAGGAAGGCAAGCGCGTTTTAATGTTGGAAGCCAGTCCGATCACCAACAAATCCTTACGCGGCTACAATGAATACGTGACCAATTTTTTTGTTTCGCCCAGCAAGGACAACCAATCCCCTTTCCCTGAAAACCCCAACGCGCCGATGCCTCGAACCCCAACCTTGCGTAAACTGCAACCGGGAGAGGTCAACACCAACAGCTACATCGTGCAGGCCGGTCCCTACGTATCGGACTCCAATTACACGCGCACCCTCGGCGGCACCACCATGCATTGGGAAGCCAAAACACCCCGTATGCTACCCGAAGATTTTAAGACCCGAACCCTTTATGACCAGGGTTTGGACTGGCCGATCGGCTATGACGATATCGAACCCGATTATCAGCGGGCCGAGCGGGAAATGGGTGTTTCGGGAGATGTCGCGGCGTTGCGCTATCCGGGTGGATCACCCTATCCAAAAAACTACGTCTATCCCATGCAGGGGCTACCACTGTCCTACCTGGATCACATGGTTGACCGGGGGATTGCAGGGACTTCGGTCGAGTTAGACGGCGAGACCATTCCTCTTCAGGTACGTCCTTATCCGCAGGCACGCAATGGTGTACCCAATGCGGCCTATGATGGCGGCAAAGGTTACACGCCGGTCGGTGCGGTCAACACCCACCAGGTGGACATCGGCGAACGTTGCCAGGGCAACACCAACTGTGTTCCCATCTGTCCGGTGCAGGCCAAATATTGGTCCGGCAAGACCTTGGCCAAAGTTTTGCGGATGAACGATGAACTGGACAAAGGTGAGATCAAAATTCTCCCACAGGCGGTGGCTTCCAAAGTGGAGATCAATCCTGAAAACGGTCACGTCTCAGGGATCCAGGTCAAGGTCTACAAAACCCCTGGCTCTCCTGAACATGAAACAATCACCGTCCGGGGCAAAATTTATGTCATCACGACAGCGGCCATTGAGACCGCTCGTCTGATGCTGGCTTCCGGGTTACCCAGCAGCAGCGGTTTGGTTGGACGCAATTTTATGGACCATGCCTTTATTCTTTGCTGGGGTCTCATGCCGGAAATCTGCGGCACCTATCGTGGATCAAGCTGTACCGGCGGCATCTTGGATCTGCGCAATGGTCCCTTCCGCAAAAACCAAGCTGCCTTCAGCGTCGATATTCATAATGATGGCTGGGGTTGGGCGACAGGATCTCCCTATTCTGATTTAACCTCCCTGGTCGATGACGGCAATTTGTTTGGCGGTCCGCTACGCCAGGGTTTGGTTGACCGTTTGTCGCACCAGTTGCTTCTCGCTTTCATGATCGATGTGCCACCCAGCGAAAGCAACCGCATTACCGTGGACCCTCAATATACCGACGCGCTGGGAAATATGCGGCCCAACCTGTCGTTCACCACGCCGGAATATTCTATGCGGGGTGCCGCCTACGCCCGCCAGTTTGCCAAGACGGTGTTCTCACGGTTGGGGGTGGACGATCATACCCAATACAACCCGGAAAATTACGGTTATGTCGTGTACGAAGGGGTCGGTTACGAGATTCGTGGCGGCAACCATCTGTGTGGCACCCATATCATGGGGACCAGCAAAAACAACTCGGTCGTGGACACCAACCAACGTTCCTGGGACCACGCCAACCTGTATCTGGTCGGTGGCGGGAGCATGCCCTCCATTGGTACCGCCAACGTGTCGCCGACCATTGCCGCCCTGTGCTACCGCAGCGCACGGGCAATGTTGAAACAGCTTTCGTAAGAAAAACAGATCCAGGGGGGATCCTCCCCCCTGGAAAATGATGAAAAAAAATTATTAAAAGAAAAAAGGGGTCTGGGGGATTGCCCCCAGGGTTTTGCTTTTGACTTTGTTTTTGACTTTGTTTTTGACTTTGTTTTTCACGCGCCCCTTCTCCCGAAGCATTTTTCCCGTGCCTTTTCTTTTAAAGGGAAAAATGCGCAGGCG
>PEAO01000153.1 GCA_002753615.1 Magnetococcales bacterium DCbin2 | reverse complement strand
CGCACGGGTGGCTATTTTTCTGGATACTGGAAAGATTGAAGATATTGAAGTCTATCGCCGGATGGGTTTTCTGCGGGGCGTTACGACCAATCCAACCATCATGCTGGGTAGTGGCGTCACGGGTGGGATGAAGGGGGTCATTCAACGAACCGTCGAGATTGCCAAACTGATCGCTCCCCTGCCACTTTCGGTGGAAGTGACGACCAATGACCGTCAGGGGATGATTGATGAGGCCCGGATGTTGGCCGAACTGGCACCCAACATCAATGTCAAAATTACCATCCATGGCCCCAACGGTGAGATGGATAATCTTGAGGTCATTCATGAGTTGGAAACCGTTCACAATGTGCGCGTCAACGTCACCGCCATGATGAGTGCGCAACAGTGTTTGCTGGCCGCTTTGGCCGGAGCCACCTATGTATCGTTGTTTGGCGGACGGGTCAACAATATGGGATACAACGCTTGTGACGAAATCATCAAACTGCGGTCCCTGCTGGATTCATTGGATCTGAAGTCCCAAATCATCATCGGATCCACACGGGAAATCTTGAATATCATCGAATGGCTCTCGGCAGGGGGCCCCAAAACGCCGAGTCTGCTGAAGGGGATGATCGTCCACCCGTACAGCAAAGAGACAGTCCGCATGTTCCTGGACGATGCGGAAAAATTGAAGACCATGTTATGATACATCATCGGGCGATTTTTCTGGATCGTGATGGTGTCCTGAATCGCCCGTTGATTCAAAATCAAAAGGGCTACGCGCCGCGTACCCTTGCCGATTTTTCAATCTATCGCGAAGCTCCGGCAGCCATTGCGATGCTCAAGGAAGCGGGATTCATTATCGTCGTGGTCACCAATCAACCCGACATTGGCCACGGATTGGTTGCTGCCAGTGATGTGGCACTGATGCACCAGCAATTACAAGCCGCCATGCCCATCGATGGAATTTTTGTTTGTCCCCATCGCCAGGACGAAGGGTGCCGATGTCGCAAACCAAGGCCAGGGATGATTGAGGAGGCGATGCGGCGATTTGCCATTGATACAACAAAATCGTTTCTGATTGGCGATCGCTCCAGCGACATCGCGGCGGGTCAGGTCATGGGATGTACAACCGTTTTCATTGATCGCCACTACCGGGAACCTTTAACTGCGGTTCCCGATTGGCAGGCCAGTTCCGTATGGGAAGCGGCGGAGTGGATCATGCGCCGTTTGGGAGATGTTCCAAAATCATTGTAACGTTCCATCCATGATTTCCTCTGCCGTATGGAGGGGTGTCGTCGCCATGATTCAAAGTCTGCGCAATCGAAAAGAAGACCTGCAAGAATTATTTCAAAGCACGTTCTCACCATTCATGGGTTCAGCTCTGCTCGCCTTGGTCATGGTGATCATGATGTCTGGGTCCACACATTGGGGCGTTTTTGGCGGTTTGCGCTACGTTGGGGACGTGATCAACCATCTCTTGGGATTGAATCACCTCCTGGGACTCCCCGAAACCCTTTCGCCACCCCTGCGACAACATCTCCTGATCAGCGATGCCGCCCTGATCCTGGGTGCCCTGTCAGCCGCCCTGATCGGAGGACGCTACCGTGTGGTACCCCCACCATGGGCCGAATATGTCAGCGGGGCCGTGGGAGGTCTGCTCATGGGGCTGGGTGCTTCTCTCGCGGGAGGATGTACCGTCGGGGGATTTTTGACCCCATTGATTTTTTTCTCCCCCGCAGGATGGATGATGTTGCTCGGACTGATGGCAGGTGCCGCAATCGGGATACGGGGACTCCTTTGGGCCATGGACACTTTTCCCTGGGGCAGGGCACCCCCGTCTTTGGGGAACGGATCCCTCTGGAAGACTATTTCCCCCTGGCTGGGCTGGCTGGTGTTATCCTTTGCATGCCTTTGGGGTGTTGTATTCTACCGACAGGCTGAACGCTACGATACCCTGGGTCTCACCATACTGTCCGCCCTGTTGATCGGGATGATCCTGCAACGTTCCCGACTCTGCTTCTCCAAAGCGATCCGGGAACCCTTCATGACCGGCGATGGACAACACGCCAAGGCGGTTATGCTGCTCATCGCCCTGGTTGCCCTCCCCTCCTCCCTGTTTCTGAACAAAGGACTGATAGCCCCCTACGGTGCCATTCCTCCCAGTTTTTGGCCCGGTTCATTCGCGGGGGGATTGAGCTTTGGTATCGGAATGGTTTTCGCCGGCGGGTGCGCAACCAGTACATTGTGGCGTTTGGCCGAGGGGAATCTGAAAATGCTTAGCACCCTTTTCTTTTTCGCCTGGAGCGGCAGTACCTGCTCCGCCCTGTTATCCCAATTTTCCTGGACCGAACGGAGCTACGATTTGGATTTCTATAACGCCATCCCCGCCATCACAAAGTTGGGCTATCAAGCGTACCTGCCCGATTTGACTGGAAATTGGGGATGGGCACTGGCCATGACCTACGGACTGCTCTTGGGATGGTATCTGCTGGTACGCTACAACGAACGGAGCGAACGATTCACCATTTTTTAGCTTTTCAACCACGATCTCTGTTCCATCCGGTCTCATCCCCGTCAAAAGTCAAAAAACCTTTGGCATTATAGAGATTCTCAATAGAATTATGAGGCACCGTGGCTTGGGTATTCCGTTAACCAGAATGTTGAAGAAATCAATTTATGCATCAATATACGCAGCATGATTCCAAGCATGGTTTTCTGTCTACATTTATGGCCGATGGCAAATTCATTGTGCTATTGTTGGTATTTGCGAGTCTATTTTTTCTCTTTATTTCACAGAGCCGTCCCCCGGGAGGGGGTGCTGACGCGGTATCGTATGTCAGTGCCTATCTGGATATCGCCCCTGGAGCCACACTCTTTAGAACCTTTCTTTCATCCTGGATTGTTGGAACCCTTGCGGGTCTTGGGGTACACACCTTCCACTTGGCACTTTTGCTCCTCTATCTCCTCTATCTCTTGGCGGCATACTACACATCGAGACTTTTAGGTTTATACCAAGCCCGTATCGTAACCATACTCCTCCTCTTCCACTTTCAGGTTACTGTATTATTTCACCAATTGGCCAGTGACAACCTGCTGGCCTTATTTGTAGCTCTTTGGTCTGCTCTGGTGGTCAGGCTATACAGAAATAACCAGGCTTTCACTTATGCTCTCCTCGGATTTGCAACGTTTCTCATGGTTCTTATACGCCCATCGAGTATTCTTTTTGGGCTATGCGCTTTGATCCCGATCATCATGTATGGGATCAATCGAAGAAATATAATGTACAGCATGATATTTTTATCTGTTTTCACGGGGGGTATACTGGGATACGCCAGCTTCAACTTATACCGGAACGCGACGTTCTACGTCGGTCCAGGAAATCATCTTTTTCCAGGGTTTATCATCTATATGAATGGTATGATGGATCGATCAGCTGGGCCAAATTCCCAAAAACTCTTCACCTTGGTTGAACAGGAACTTCTTGACGCTCCCCCCTATTCTCAAATAGACATCAATAGTGAAACTTTTTTTTCCAACCCAGACTATCGGAGCTTCTGTGACCTTGTTTTGATTGATGCCTCCTTTGACGAAGGGGTACTGAAGAGGGCCGCTTTTGAGGTGATTTTCAAAAATCCCGGATCATTTTTCATCATCTGGATAAAAAAAATATACTTTACGCTGACTCATTATCATACATTGGAATTGGTGATCAGCGATCATGAAGGGGGCGTTACGGAGATAACGGGTCTTGCCAAGAAGGGACCGAACGACATTCCATTTGGTTTTTATTCCACCCCGGAGGGGCAAGAAAAAATCAAAGAAAATGCGAATACTGCCGCCATCAAACGCTGGAAAGAACGACATTCTGATCCACAGGAGCATAACAGACTGGAAGCAGATTATAAGCAAAGGTTACTTCGGATAAACCCCCAACCAGGCGGTTATCTCTCCAGTCTATTTACCAATACATTCCTCAACACATTGTTACCACCCATGTTTTTCTTTTTTTTAGCGGGCCTTCCATTGTTTCTGCAATGGCGAAATCGTCCGATACGTTTAATCCTGACCATGTTTGTACCAGGGCTTGGTGTCGTCATGGTATCATCTATGGTCTATCCTATTGCCACCTTCCGAATGCCGATTGATTTCTTTTTCATTTTGGTTGGTGTTGGCAGTCTCATGAGTAGTCGCTTTCTTAAAAATTTGTTCTTGGGTTCTCCTCCCACGGATGCATGAGAACATCATCCGTCTCGATTGGAGAAATGACGGATACGCTCACGCGAAGGATGATCATGGAATCCCGGTTTCTCAGCGAAAAACAAGAACGAATATTTCTATTAACCCTTGCGGGGTTGCAGTTTTGTCATATTCTCGATTTTATGATCATGATGCCTTTGGGGCCTATTTTGATGGCGGCGTTAAAGATCCAGACTCATGAATTTGGATTTCTTGTTGCTTCATATAGTTTTTGTTCGGCACTTTCTGGCGTGTTGGCAGCCACATTGATCGACCGTTTTGAGCGTAAACGAATTCTTTTGACCATTTTTTTCTTGTTTGGGTTGGCAACCTTGATATGCGGATTGGCCGAAGACTATACGATTTTACTTTTTTCCAGAGGTTTGGCCGGTGCCTTTGGCGGTATCATGGGTGCGTTGGTACAAACCATGATCGGTGATGTCATCCCCTACCCACGTCGGGCTGAGGCCAACGGCATTATTTCTACGGCATTTGCCCTGGCTACCGTAGCAGGAGTTCCGCTGTCTTTGTGGTTGGCCAACAATATTCAATGGCGTGCGCCATTCATACTCACTGCCGTTTTAGCGTTGATGCTTATCTTTTTGGGGATACGAAACCTTCCAGAGGTGCGTCAGCACTTGCATCAGAAAGAACCTTCGCACCCATTTTCGGCAATGTTTGCCGTATTACGCAATACCAACCATCTGCGTGCATTGTTCTATTCGGGACTTATTATATTTTCTGGATTTACCGTCATCCCCTATATCACCATCTATGCAGTTAATAACGTTGGAATTTCTCCCAACGATATCCCCTACGTTTACCTTTGTGGCGGGATGGCAACGCTGTTTTCCTCACGACTGATCGGCAAACTTGCGGATCAATGGGGCAAGGTACGCCTCTATCGCGGGGTTGCGTTGTTAGCGATGGGTCCACTTTTGGTAGTAACCCATATCGGCACTGTTCCCCTGTCATCTTGGCTTTTTTGCACCACCTCTTTTTTTGTATTAATCTCAGGACGGATGGTTCCTGCCATGACGATTATTGTTTCCTCGGCACAACCCGTCCTTCGTGGCACATTCATGTCTTTGAATACGACCGTGCAGTCACTTTCTATGGGACTCGCAACTTTGTTATCGGGTCTGCTCATCACGCAGAACGTTCACGGAGCGATCACTGGCTACGAGAAGATCGGTATCATTGCTGTGCTGTCAAATCTGATGGCGATCTGGTTTGTCGGGCGCATCGTGATCTTGGATCGATCTGGGTGATGGTTGGGTTGATCCGAGTTCAGTGAGCATTTTTTTCAAGCGCAGGAGGTCTTCCCAGGCTGCTTTTTTTCGGGAAGGGGTCCTCAGGTAAAAAGCGGGATGATAGCTGGGAATGACTGGAATCCCACGCCAGCGCGGTGTTTGACCTCGGATGGATTCGATCGGTCCTGAAAGTCCGGTCAAACAATGGATGGCAAATTTTCCCAAGGCAAAAATCACTTGCGGTCGAATGGTTTCCAATTGTTCAAACAAAAATGGTTGGCATTGTTCTATTTCGGAAGGTAAGGGGTTACGATTGCCTGGGGGGCGGCATTTGACGACGTTGGCGATATAGACAAGTTGGCGTTGTAGTTGGATGGCATGAATCATTTTATCCAGGAGTTTTCCGGCATCACCGACAAAGGGTTGGCCACGCAGATCTTCTTCGGCACCTGGGCCTTCACCGACAAAGACGACAGGAGCCACTGTGCTGCCAACTCCAAATACCATGTTAGTCCGCATGTGTGCCAAATTACACCGGGTACATTGGGCGAGAGATTGAGCCATGGTATTGAGTTGGGTTGCACGTTCTTCTGGAGGAAGGGCCTTTGTTACAAGCTCTGCCAGGGGTACTATTTTTGCGGAGGATTGCGCCGTGGCTGGAGGTGTTTTTAGGACCGTTTTTTCCTCAGGGAAGTCTGGGTGTTGAAACGGATGGATGGGGGGTTGTGAGGGTTGGGAGCGACCTGGGGCAGGTGTGATGGATTCTTGAAGTGATTTTGGGTGTTGCGGAAACTGCAACCGCTCACAGGAGAAAACATCGATACCGGCGGTCAACCAGTATTCCAAAGTGGCGGTGAGATCGGAGATATTCATTGTGGCGGCGTTTCGTTTTGGAGTGTTGGCCAGGGCAATCGCATTTGAAATTGGCACGTCCAAATGCCTCGGAAAGAATAAATTATTAAAAGAAAAAAGGGGTCTGGGGGATTGCCCCCAG
>PEAO01000049.1 GCA_002753615.1 Magnetococcales bacterium DCbin2 | reverse complement strand
CAACCCCGGGGGGCATGCCCCCCAGACCCCTTTTTTCTTTCAATGCATTTTTTATATCATAAAAAATGACCGGGGAAACCCCGGTCATGATCCAAAACACTTCAAACCAACCTAAAACTTTTCAAACTCATCGTCAGAACCACCGCCACCCATGTCCAACGATGCCCCCGAATCCCTGGCCGGAGCCGGCAACGCACGCTTGGCCGTCGAAGCCATGGTCCGGCTCTTGGGCTTGTGGGCTTGCGGCTTGGCAATCGCTGACGGCTTCCTCGCCGCCGGTTTGGCACGGACAGCACTCGACGCACTGTTACCCGTATGGAAAAAGCTGATCGCCTGCTGCATAATCTCAGCTTGCGCGGAAAGCTCCTCCGCCGTCGCCGCCATCTCCTCCGAAGCCCCCGCATTTTGCTGAATCACCTGATCCAACTGCTGAATGGCCACATTAATCTGACTTGCCCCGGAATTCATCTCCTGACCACTGGCGGAAATCTCCGCAATCAGCTCATCCGTCTTCTGAATGTCGGGAACCAGTTGGTTGATGATCCCCCCCGCCTTCTCCGCCACCGACACACTCGAAGCGGACAGTTGGGTAATCTCCCCCGCCGACGATTGGCTCCGCTCCGCCAACTTACGGACCTCGGCAGCCACCACCGCAAACCCTTTCCCGTGTTCCCCGGCACGCGCCGCTTCAATAGCGGCATTCAACGCCAGCAGGTTGGTTTGGCGTGCGATTTCCTCAATGACGCCAATCTTCTCGGCAATCTGCTTCATCGCCGTCACCGCCTCCTGCACCGCATGACCACCCTCTTCGGCATCCTTGGCCGCTTTGGAGGCAATCGTCTTGGTGGTGGTGGCATTGTCGTTGTTCTGGGCGATGTTGGATGCCATCTCCTCCATGGCCGAAGAGGTCTCCTCCACCGAAGCGGCCTGCTCCGTCGCCCCTTGAGACATCTTAGACGCAGAATCACTCAACTCCGCACTCCCCGCCGTCACGCTATCGGCAGAATTGCGTACATTCTCCACCACCTCGCGCAATTTCACCACCATGCTGCGCAGCGCATCGGCCAACTGACCCACCTCATCTTCCTGATTGATGGCAACCGTCGCCGTCAAATCACCATTGGCAATGGTCTTGGCAAACGCGATCCCCTGGGTCAGCGCATTGACAATCGTGTTGGTCAGGAAAAAGGCGATGATCACACCCAAAACCACCGCGGTCACACTGCCACCGGCAATCAGGCTGGAAGCCGAGGACATCTCCTCATGCATCTTACCCCCTTGATCGGTAACGGCGGCAACCACCACACCGTCCACCTTCTTCCGCGCTTCAATCATGCGTGTTTCGGCAGCCGATTGAGATTCCAGGGCCTTGATGATGCCATCAACTTCTTTTTTATACCCCTCCAGCGATGCAATAACCCCCTTCGTATCATCAATATCGGTCTGAGACGAAAACCTCGGAAGCATTCCCGCGGCAATCTTCAAAGATTCCTCAACACCGTCGTTGTACCGCTTGATCTGGGCAGCATCCTTGGCACGGGTGCTAATGGTATTTTTTTCCCCGATACGGGCGTCACGAAAGGCAATCATGATATTCATAGCATCGTCGATTTTCTCAAATCGATCCTTGATTTTCTTCCGTGCCATTTCCACATCCGCTGCGGTCATCCCCTCCTTGACCTTTTCCAGTTCTTGATCGAACTTCTCAGACTGCCCCCCCTCCAGTTTCAGCAACTTCTCAATGAGTGCGGCGGAAACCCCACGGATACGAATCGTCGCTTCCGCAACCGCCTTTTCGGCGTCGATGAAGTCGGCAAAATCCTTGCCGTAAAGATCCGCAGCACCGATCACATCGTCCATCTGCTTTTTATTGAGCGGATCCTTGAATTTATTGTCACGAGAGTCTGCCGCTTGCCGTTTAAGTTCCTCGACAGCCTTCAACCCCTCATCCCGCCGGGTTGGATTCCTATCCGCCAGAAAATTTCTCTCCGCACGCAACCCCTCTACGGCTTGGTCCTCCAGGAATTTCATGTCTTGGTTATTGCCGACCCTTCTTTCGATACCCGACATGCTATTCCACCCAATGACCGCCACAACGACGGTGAGGAGGAGAACCACCCCAAATCCCAAACCCAGCTTGTATCCCAATTTTAAATTTTTCATCTACACCCCTCCCAAGCAACCGTCGTAGCGCGGATAATCCATAAGAATCAAGGAACCCCTCACCGAATCCAAGAGAACTCAGAGAGACTACACAAAAGTTGACGCAAAATCTACAAAATAAACCGGCTTAGATCTTCATTTTCAGACAATTCTTTAAGTTGTTTACGCACATCGTCACCGCTGATCACGACACTTTCACCCCCGCGATCTGGGGAGGTGAAGGAAAGGTCATCGAGGAGTTTTTCCAAAACCGTATGCAAACGTCTGGCACCAATATTTTCGGTGGTTTCGTTCACATGGGCGGCAATTTCGGCGATGGCACGAACGGCATCCTCAGAAAAATCCAAAGTCACCCCTTCGGTCGCCAACAAGGCGATATATTGCCGGGTCAAAGCATTCTCCGGTTCGGTCAGAATACGGATAAACTCTTCCACCCCCAGGCTACTCAGTTCCACCCGTATCGGAAGACGACCTTGCAGTTCAGGAAGTAAATCGGAGGGCTTCGCGAGTTGAAAGGCACCCGAAGCGATGAACAAAATATGATCGGTCTTGACCATCCCATGTTTTGTGGAAACCGTCGTCCCTTCCACCAACGGCAACAAGTCGCGCTGGACCCCTTCGCGGGAGACATCACCACCACGCATTTCATTGTTGCGGCTACACACCTTGTCCAATTCGTCCAAAAAAACAATGCCCGATTGTTCCACCCGCTCCAAGGCTTCCCGGCGGCATCGATCCCGATCCACCAGTTTGGACGCCTCATCATCGGTCAACAACACCTGGGCCTCTTTGACCGTCATCTTGCGGCTGCGCGACCGCCCACTCCCCAGCAATCCACCCAACATTTCCTGAATGTTGATCCCTTCCATCCCCCCCTGGGGGGTAAAAACCTCCAAGGTGGGACCGTTGCGGGCCTCCTTGATTTCCACATTGATCTCGCGATCATCCAAACGCCCTTCGCGCAACATTTTTCTAAATTTTTGCCGCGTCTGGGAATCTTCCGGGGTGGCTTTCCGAGATGACGATTCTTCGGTTTCACCACCCAGCAACGCCCCCAGCGGATTGGCCTGGCCACTCTGGGATTGCGGTACCGGAAGCAAAATATCCAGAATTTTTTCCTCGGCCAAATCCTCCGCCTTGCGACGCATCTCAGATTTTTGATTTTCGGTCACCATCTTGACCGCCATATCCATCAAATCGCGGATAATGGATTCCACATCGCGTCCCACATACCCAACCTCGGTAAATTTAGTCGCCTCCACCTTGATGAAGGGGGCATCGGACAGCTTAGCCAGACGCCGGGCAATCTCCGTCTTACCGACGCCGGTGGGACCGATCATGAGAATATTCTTGGGATAGACCTCCTCGCGCATCACCGGGTCGAGTTGTTGACGACGCCAACGGTTGCGCAAAGCAATGGCGACAGCCCGTTTGGCTGCATCCTGGCCAATAATATAGCGGTTGAGTTCAGAGACCGTTTCGCGGGGGGTAAATTCGGGCATTTACAACTCTTCGATCACAAGGTTATGGTTGGTGTAGATACACAGATCGGCGGCAATTTTTAAAGACTCTTCGGTAATCTGCCGCGCCGTCAGCTCCGTGTGACCCACCGGGGCGGGGGCCGCCGATTGGGCATAAGGACCGCCACTGCCAATGGCAATGAGACCATCTTCCGGTTCCAGGACATCGCCCGTACCCGACAACAGCAGACTGGTCGTCCGATCCACCACCACCAGCATCGCCTCCAGACGCCTGAGCATACGGTCCGTCCGCCAATCTTTGGCCAACTCCACCGCCGAACGGGTCAGATTGCCCCCATGCTTGCTCAACTTGGCTTCAAACCGTTCAAACAATGTAAAGGCATCCGCCGTGGCCCCGGCAAAACCCGCAAGGACCAACCCGTCATGCATAGTCCGAACTTTGCGCGCATTGGCCTTGACCACCAGATTACCCAAAGTAACCTGGCCATCCCCCCCCATGACCACCGATTGTCCCCGGCGAACCGATAAAATGGTCGTACCTTCAAACATAAAGCATCCCTTCTTGCCGTACAAACCGTTATAATGGCCCTGATGGTGCGTCCTTTGACCACAAAATGCAAGGTTGGAAACAAATCTGGGTGGCACTCTGCGATGACCAAATGAACATAAGCAACGCACACCACACGAAGTAAGAGGATACAAAGCTATGGCCATGATCGAGGAAATCTATCAGCGCGTTCGGCAATTGCCAGAGGATAAAGCGGCGGAAGTATTGAACTTCATTGGCTACCTGGAGACCACGTTACGTCGTCGGCCTACCACCCCAAGGAAATACCCCTCCGTTTTGGAATGGCTAAAGCCCATTCATGTCGAGACATGGAACGACAGCATTGATTTGAGTCGAGAGGCCATGTATGGCGACGGTGGACGCTGATTTCTCCGGGGAAATGATCTGGAAAAAAAATTGGAAGACGCTTGTGAACCATTATGCCCATCCCGGTGATCCCCTGCCTCTCCTTCTCAGCCCCATCCACCCCTGCGGGTATCTCCCAGCACAAAACTCCGCCTCCCTCTTCGTAGACCCCACTTGGCCCATGGATCCCCTTCAGTACGGATGGCTGCTAGAAAAAGGGTTCCGTCGTAGCGGTTCTCATGTCTACCGCCCCTACTGCACCCACTGTACCGAATGCGTCCCGGTACGCCTCCCCGCCAAACGGTTCACCCTGCAACGGAGCCTCAGACGGGTATTAGAAAAAAATACCGATCTCACCGTTTCATGCCGACCCGCCTTCTACAACGATGAACGCTTTGAACTCTATTGCAACTATCTTGAAGCCCGACATGCCGACGGTCCCATGGACACCCCCGAACCCAAAGATTTCTCCGATTTTCTCCTCTGTAACTGGGGTCATACCCAATTCGTCGAATTTCGTCAAGATCGCCGTCTGCTCGCCGTGGCGGTCGTTGATGTTCTCCCCAATGCCCTGTCGGCGGTCTATACCTTCTTCGATCCCGAAGCCCGCCAACGTAGCCTCGGTTCTCTCGCCGTCCTCTGGCAGGTGCAACACACCATCGCCCGAAAACTTTCCTGGCTTTACCTGGGCTATTGGATCAAAGATTGCCGCAAAATGACCTATAAATCCCGCTTCCATCCCATGGAAGGCTATATCCGGCAAGAGTGGAAAACCATTTTTTCATAAGATGTTATCCTTCTTTCCAATATTTTTCATTGACGCTGCCCGAAGAGACACCGATAGTATGGTAAACTTGTTGTTTCTCATTTTGGTTTACCATAACGTCCACACGCCACATCCATGCCTTACGCCGCCTACGAACGCTTCCTTGAGGACCGCCGCCAGGCCCATTGCCTGCGCACCTTGCGTCCCGTCGGCCCCAGCCATGGGGGACAAACCACCCGCGACGGTCGCAATCTCCTTAATTTCTCCTCCAATAACACCATGGGACTGGCCGACCACCCCGCCTTGATCGCCCGTGCTAACGAATGGACAACCCGTTGGGGGACCGGATCCACCGCATCACGCCTGGTCTGCGGCACCCTGGGACTTTTCCAGCAGGTCGAAGCCAGATTGGCCCATGGCAAGGGGTATGAATCGGCCCTGGTATTCAATTCCGGTTTTCAAGCCAATTCAAGCCTTCTCACCTCTTTACTAGATCCATCCATCCTCAAACACCCCCCCCTCGTTTTCTCCGACCGCCTCAACCACGCCTCCATGCACCAGGGGATCCGAGCCACCGGAATCCGCCAAATCCGTTATCGGCATACCGACCTCAATCACCTGGAAGATCTGCTCAAACAACATGCCAACGCTTCCAACCCCAAATTCATCCTGTCGGAAACGGTGTTCAGCATGGATGGCGACCGCGCCGATGTCGCGGGCCTGCTTACGCTCAAACGTCGCTATCATGCCTTCCTCTATCTCGATGAAGCCCATGCCGTGGGGGTACTTGGCAAAGATGGCTTTGGCCTGGCTGCCGATTTTCCCGGTGAAGCCGATCTGGTCATGGGAACCTTCAGCAAAGCCCTCGGTGGGTTCGGTGCCTACGCCGTCTGTCCCCAACCCCTGCGCCAATTTCTGATCAACCATTGTGCAGGATTCATCTATTCCACCCGCCCTCCCCCCGGCGTTCTGGGTGCCATGGATGCGGCGTTGGAACTGCTGCCAACCTTAGAACCCCAGCGGCAACGATTGTTAAAAAAAGGGCAGGCGTTGCGCCAACATCTAGAATCCCTGGGTCTCAATTATGGGAATTCGTCCACCCACATCATCCCCGTCATCCTCGGTTCGGAAACCCGCACCCTCGCCATGGCACACGACTTGGAATCCCAGGCCGACATCATGGCGGTGGCAGTCCGCCCACCCCCCGTACCCACAGGATCGAGCCGCGTCCGTTTTTCTCTCTCTGCCGCTCACGATGATGCCGCCTTGGAACGGCTGAAAACGGCCATCACCCTCTGGCACGGGGGCCACCCATGACCATGCGTCCCACATTGCTCTTTGTCCATGGTTGGGGCTTTGGCCCCGGTTTTTGGCGACCGTTGATCCGCGCCCTGGGAGATTGGCCAACACACACCCTGGATCTGGGCTTTTTCGGCCCCCCCCGCCTGGAGATCCCCAAGGATCAGCCCTGGGTTGCCATCGGACACTCCACCGGATTCCTCTGGATCCTCCGGCACCTGGGGCAACCACCCTGGCCATCCCATTGTCTGGGTCTCATCTCCTTCATGGGATTTTCCCGTTTTGTCCGTGGCACCAATTTTCCCCATGGGGTAGACAAACGCATACTCCATAAAATGGCTGGGGAACTATCCCGCGATTCCAACTTGGTGTTGGATCAATTCATGGCCCTGGGAGGGGTCAACCGCCCCTTGGCCGGACTCCGCGCCCAAGGGGACGAAACCGCCCTGGCCCAAGGGTTACATTGGCTGGCCACCTGGGATGAACGTCAGGCACTCCATCATTGGACCCGCCCCTGGCTGGCCCTGGCCCAGCGTGATGATGGCATTGTCACCGAATCCATGACCCTGGATTGTTTTAGCCACCTCCCCCCAGTGTCGGCGGGCGGACTACACTGGTTTGATCAAGGGGGTCATTTCATGCCACTCATCACCCAACCCGAACCCTACGCCGCCATCGTCTCCCTATTTCTGGACCAGCATTTTTCATGAACGGCCCAAGCCCCATACGGACCGCCTTCAGCCGCGCCCACGCCTACGACCAACAGGCGATGATTCAAGCCCGAATCGCCGAAAAACTGGCCCTGGGATTTGCCCAAGTTCCCCCAAAAGAAAAACTTTACGGCCTGGAACTGGGGTGCGGCACCGGCTTCTTGAGTCGCTTGTGGCTGGAGCGACTTCCCCACACACACCTGCTCCTTTCCGATATCGCCCCCGCCATGGTCCTGCGCGCCCAGGCCAATCTGCAATCCTACCCCCAGAATACCCTCAAATTCGCCGTCATGGACGCCGAGGCACCCTGCCTCAATACCTCTTTCGATCTGATCGCCGCCTCCATGGTCTTGCAATGGTTCCAGCACCCCGCCGCAAGCGTCGCCAACCTTTTAAACCTCCTGGCCCCCTCAGGACGGCTCCTGTTCGCCACCCTGGGACCCAATACCTTCCAGGAATGGCGCAGCCTGTGCGAAAGTCATCGGATCCCCTGCGGTCTGCATCATTATCCCGATGCCGATTTCTGGTTTGACTTGGCGAATCAACAAAAGATATCTTTGGAACTGTCCGAGGAGCATATCCCGGAGACCTACCCATCCACCATGGATTTCCTCAAACGACTCAAAGCCATCGGTGCCAAAACCCCCGCACCCAACCATCAACCCGCACCCGCCGGAAAACTGCGCCGGTTGCTGGTGACCCCTGGAGAGATCCCCACCCCTTTGACCGTAACGCACCATGTGTTCTTCGGAACCTTTATCAACCATAGAAAAACTGGGAAACCGTAAACGTGAACCCCAATCCCATGACCAACGGACATTTCATTCATCACCTGACCCAAGACGCACTCCAAGGGAAGCTCCCCTCCCCCGAAAACGCCTTGCGGATCCTCAACGATCCCACTCTGGAGTTATTACCTCTGCTCCAAGGTGCCTTCAAAGTGCGGCAACATCACTTTGGCCTGGGGGTCAGAATCCACATCCTGAACAATGTGCAGAATGGCTACTGCCCCGAAGATTGTAATTATTGCGCCCAGGCGGCCAACAGCAGAGCACCCATCGAAAAATACACCTTAAAATCGGACGAAGAGATCCTCCAAGGGGCCGAAGAATCCTTCAAAAGTGGGGCCTACCGCTACTGCATTGTCCTCTCTGGCCGGCAGCCCCCCGCCGCACGGGTGGAACACATGGCGGGTCTGGTGCAAAAAATCAAACAGTCCTGGCCGGTGGAAGTCTGTCTGTCCGCCGGTTTTCTCGACCGCGACACCGCCAGAAAGCTCAAAGAAGCGGGTTTGGACCGTTATAATCATAACCTGAACACCGCCGAGTCTCATTATGGGAGCATCTGCACCACCCATTCCTATGCCGAACGGGTCAAAACCCTCGAAGCGGCCCGCACCGAAGGGTTGGAAATCTGTAGCGGCATCATCATCGGCATGGGGGAAAGCGACGATGAAATCGTGACGGTGGCCATGAAACTGCGACAACTCAATGCCCGGTCCATTCCCGTCAATTTTTATGTCCACGTCGAAGGATCCAAACTGGGTGCCCGGCAAGACTTGACGCCACAAAAATGCCTCCGCGCCTTGGCGTTGTTCCGTTTCATCAACCCCGACGCCGAAATCCGTGCCGCTGGAGGACGGGAAGCCAACCTGCGCACTCTGGAATCATTGGCCCTCTTCCCCGCCAACTCATTATTCAGCGAAGGGTATCTCAATGTTGGTGGTCACGGTATTGAAAAAACCAAACAAATGATCGAAGATGCGGGATTCTTCGTCGAGAAGGTGGAAACGTCCGATTAAAAGGCTGGGCATCCACCACACCCGCTTCGGTTACAGTTTCATCCCTGGCAAAACCGAAGCAACCATTCCAGGAGACCATCATGCATCCCCTCATGATATCCATTCTCGCAAGCTTGCTACTGGTGGCACTGGTCGGTTGTTCCAACCCCTCCGATAAAACCTGGGACCAGAAAAAATCGGCGGACCTGACCGAAGGTTCCGATCAGGAAGGGATGCTTGGGACCATCACGAGGATCTTCAGTTCCAGTATCGAAGCCGTTTCCTTGAATGAAGATCTGTTCCTGCATGAGCCGGTCCCATCGGATATTCTGCGCCAGGAAATTCCCACGGAAAAACTGCAAAAGCTAGACCGGGATCATCTCAAGGAACAAGCCAAATTACTCCAAAAACATGCCGCCGATGCCGGAATGTCTCTCGATCAGGAAAACGCCCCCGATCTTAAAAGTATTCGGGAAATGGGGGAACGTTTTGGACTTTCCGACGAACGCATCGCCGAACTGGAAGCCCTCGCCACAGCCAAGGCCAAAAAGGTCACCGTGGACGAATCCGCCTCTCCCAACGCATCGCATCCCAAACCGCCAATCCCCTCCCCAGGAACCACTGCGGTCCCTTTTCCCGACCCACCCATGGATGACCCCCAGACCGCCATCAATCCAGAAAAAACTTCATCCCAAGGATACTCCTCGGAGATGCAGGAGATTATCAATCGTCGGGAGGAGCGGCTGCGCGAGGCACGCAAAGCCAACCCCAATCCATGAAATGGCCAACCCAAAACATTTTTGTCACTGGAACCGACACGGGAGTCGGAAAAAGTGTCGTCTCCGCCTGGCTGGTCCAGCACCTGGGTGCCCACTATTGGAAACCCATTCAATCGGGATTGGACGGGGAAACCGATACCCACATCATCCAAAAGCTGACGGGATTGGATGATCATCATTGTTATCCACCCACCTTTTCCTTGACTCAGCCGTTATCCCCCCATGAGGCGGCTCGCCGCGACGGAATTTCCATCCATCTGGATGATTTTTCCCTCCCCCCAGCACCACGCCCGCTGGTGGTCGAAGGGGCTGGAGGCGTTTTGGTTCCGCTGAACAAAAAAGACTTCATGGTCGATCTGATCCGCCATTTGGATCTTCCCGTCGTTCTCGTCGCCCGGACCGCCCTTGGCACCATCAATCACACCCTCTTGAGCCTTGAAGCCCTCCGCCATCGGCAGATTCCCATTCTGGGGATCATCCTCAATGGTCCTGAAAACCCAGCCAATACGCAAGCACTGCGCGATTATGCCCATTGCCCCATTCTGGCAGCCATACCGCACCTTACCCCCCTGAACGCCCAAACCCTGGCAACCCTGCCGTCTGAGGCGTATTGACCATTCGATCATGGAGTTGCAAACCCATGTCTCAGCAATACCCGGAAAATGAGTGGATTCATCTGGACCGGTCGCGCGTCTGGCACCCGTTCACCCAGGAGGCCACCGCCCCACCGCCCATCCCCATCGCCTCCGCCCGAGGGGCTTGGTTGCATACCACCGATGGCCGTAAAATCATGGATCTCATCTCATCCTGGTGGCTTTGCGTCCACGGTCATGCCCATCCCGTCATTGCCGCCGCCATCGCCCAACAGGCCAGACAACTTGAACAGGTCATCTTCGCCGGCTTCACCCACGAACCCGCCGTCCGGCTAGCCCAACGCCTGACCGACCGACTCCCCCAAGGTCTCAGCCGGGTGTTCTTTTCCGACAACGGTTCCACCGCCGTGGAAGTCGCCCTGAAAATGGCCATTCAGTATCACCGCAACCTGGGAACACCACGCAATCGGATTGCCGTACTCCAAGGGGGATACCACGGCGATACCGTCGGTGCCATGTCCGTGGGCCGTTCTTCGGGATTTTTCGAGCCATTCACCGATCATCTGTTTCCGGTGGATACCATCCCCTTCCCGGAAACCTGGGAGGGGGATGACCAGGTTGAAAACCGCGAAGAAACGGCCCTGGCAGCATTAGACCGACTGTTATCCCAACACGGTCAAGAACTGGCGGCCATCATCCTGGAACCTTTGGTACAGGGAGCTTCCGGGATGCGCATGTGCCGTCCGGTGTTTCTGCAAAAATTATCTCAGAGAGTCCATCAAGCGGGGGGATTGCTCATCTTCGATGAGGTCATGACCGGGTTTGGACGTACTGGAACCCTGTTTGCCTGTGAAAAGGCAAGTATCATCCCCGACATCATCTGCCTGTCCAAAGGATTGACCGGAGGGTTTATGCCCATGGCGGTCACCGTTTGCCAGCAAAAAATTCATGACGCCTTTCTGGGAGATACCTTTGACCGTGCCCTGGCCCACGGCCACTCCTTTACCGCCAACCCCCTGGGATGCGCCGCTGCCTTGGCCTCCCTGGATCTCTTTGCTTCCGGCGAACCCCTGCAAAACTGCGCCCGATTAGAAGTCATCCACCGCAGTCGCCTCCAAGGACTCATTACCCACCCCCGGGTCACCAAACCCCGCTGTACCGGGGTTATCGCCGCACTCAATGTCGCAAACCCCGGCTCCAGCGGATACACCGCCACCATCGGCCCCAAGCTCAAACAGTATTTCCTCGACCGGGGACTCCTCATCCGTCCCCTGGGCGAAGTCATCTACCTGCTACCACCCTATTGCCTGACCGATGCGGAACTCCATACCGCCTGGGACGCCATCCACGAAGCCCTGGATACCGTCACATGAATCAATCCCGGAAAATATTTATTTTTTCCATAGCCCACAGCCGTCAAGCGATGGCAAAATCGAACCATGCGAAAGTGGCGAAACTGGTAGACGCCCTGGACTTAGGATCCAGTGCCTTCGGGTGTGGGGGTTCGAATCCCCCCTTTCGCACCATACCGATCCATACCCGTCAGACCGATATCTCAACCAAGGTGATGTCGTCGTCGTGCGCGTTCGTCCCGGTGTGTTCCTCAAGCAATTTAAGCAGATCCTCCAGCGCAACCCCCGCAGTCGCCACCCGGATTAAAAACGCCTCCAACCGTTCACCACCAAACATCTCCTTGTTGGACCCGCGAGCCTCGGTAATACCGTCGGAATAAACATACAGTCGGTCCCCGTGTTCCAAACCACTGGTTGTGTAATTGGCATGCATGTCCAACGATGTCGTGACACCCAATGGCGGCATCAATGATGGAAACCGTTCCACCACATGGCCCTGTCTAACCAATAAAGCCTCGGGAATCGCCGCATTCCATACCTTGGCCTGATCGCGCCGCTCAGAAATCTCCACGAGCAATGCCGCAAAAAAAAGTCCTGTCGGCAGACGATCAAACAACTGGGTGTTCATCAACTCCAAAATTTCCTGGCCCGAAACATCCCGCTGGGCTTGCTCATGCAGAATATAAGCAACCAACGGACCACCAATGGCAGCCGGAAGACCATGACCGGTAAAATCACCCAAAAGGATCAACTGCCGCCCCGCCGGGGTAAACGTTGACATCAACATATCCCCCGCCGTCTGTTCCACCGGGGCAATCAAATGACGCAGATAACGTTCATCCAACACATCCGCACCACGCATCTTGATGATGATATTTTCAATCAACTCCCGTTCATACAACAATTTTTGATTGCTTGTTTTCATGGCCCGCGTTGCAAAGCGGAGTGCCAGATGCGTCTTGATGCGTGCCTGGACGATGGGAACACTGAACGGCTTGGTAATATAGTCTACCGCACCCAATTTCAACCCCTCGATTTCATCCGCCTCCTCCGACTTGGCCGTGACGAAAATGATGGGGATATCGCTGGTTTCCTTGTTACCCTTCAACCTGCGACACACCTCATAGCCGTCCATTCCCGGCATCATGATATCCAAAAGCACCAAGTCAGGAACCGGATGAACCAGAGCCGCCTTCAGAGCAACCACACCATTGGGGGCCGGACGAATCGTATAGTCGTCTATCAATGCACCTTTGAGGACATCGATATTTTCCGGTGTATCGTCCACCACCAGGATAATGGGACGTCTCCCTTTATCTCGGCGCATCAGGTTGTTCCCAATCGGTCATGGGCATCATGGAACTCCCAAAAAACATTCAGACATCACGGTTTCACAGTGAAGATGCGATGGAAAAGGGCGACGGAACCATGGAACAGTCCATCGAACCCGTATCAACTCTAGCCGACTAGCGAGCAATATTTGAGCCAGAAATAAAGGGACCAACAATCAAATGGCAAAAACAACAACGGGGGCCAGGAGAGTTTGTTCTCCCGACCCCCCCGCAGTCACTTCGTCCCAGTCGGACAAGGCAAACCTTGTTTTTCCCAACCGTTCAACAACCACACACGAGAAAAACGAAGACCTATTGGGTCCGCAACAGTTGCAACATCACATTGGGTTGTAGATTGGCCTGGGACAATACCGAAACACCCGCCTGCTGAATAATCAGATTGCGAGCCAACAACGCCGTTTCCTTAGCAACATCGGCATCCATGATGGTGGAACGGGTTTGCGTATAGGCATCAGACAGCGATTGAATCTGATTGATAATGGACTCAAACCGATTTTGCACGCCACCAATCGTCGAACGAATGGCCGAGATGCTATCCAAGGCACTATCGATGAGAAGGATGGTACGACTGGCCTTGGTGGTGGTACTCACGGTCATGGAGTTACCGGCAACCCCCATACCCACCAAATTGGTACTGGCACCCGCGAAAGAGACCTGCAAAGTATCTCCCGCGTCCGCCCCGATCTGGAAGTCCATTCCGGTGAAAGAACCTGCAAGCAAGCGCATACCATTATACGTGATGTCGGTCGCGATACGGGTGACCTCCGCGACCATTTCGTCCACTTCATCCTGAAGGGCGTAGCGATCGGTGCTGGATTTGGTACTCCCTGTGGCCTCCACGGCTAATTCGCGAATTCTCTGCATGGCTCCGACCGTCTCCACCAGGGCATTGTCGGCCACCTGCGTCAAAGAGATGCCATCATTGGTATTACGGGTCGCCACAGCCAGACCTTGAATCTGGGTCGTAAGGCGCGTTGCGAAACCCAGATTCCCCGCATCGTCCTGAGCTGAGTTAACACGCAACCCCGAAGCCAAGCGGAGGAAGCTTTTTCCCAACTCAGCGGTGGTTTTACCAAGCTTACGTTGAACCGCAAGGGAGACAACGTTGGTTGCAATCGAAATGGGCATAGTTCGGTTCCTCTCTCGACTTGATTTTCACCCAAGACCGCGACGCAGGGTCCCTACGCGAAACCAAGTTGTTTTTTTCAATCAGACCGAAGATTCATGCCGCCAGATCGCCTTCTCGCATCTTCCATTTAAGATAAACATCGGCCATCAAGTCAAGTATTATTTTTCAATTTCCGAAAAAATCAACCATGCCATCCCCCCAGTTGGTTGATTGTTACGGTGGTTGGTTGATTTTTACGGGGAAATCGCCCGAAACAAACAGAAGAACATATTAATTTTCTGTTCATTTTCATAATATTATCAACTTAAAACATCATCGATACGCATCAAGAAAGCAAGTTGATTTTTTCCTCATGTTCTTTCCCTATCAGGTCGATACATGCATCAGGACGCCGTGTTCGTCAGGTTTGTCTTCTCGCAAAAGTGACCTTTTCCCCCGCTCTCACAAAGGGGGCAGAAAACGCGAACACAACCCATAAAACCCTTCCCTGAAATCCCCATTCCAGGTACTGTTGGGCCGTTGTCGTTGGCTGTTTATTTTGGCTTGATTATTGCTTCGCTTGCAGCGTAGTTACACTACGTGGCGGGGCAGATGCCAATAGGCCATGTGCGCCGATCAATCCAGACATCAATCCAATCCATGTGGATCTCAATCAAAGTGATCAAGCCATCCCCAAAAGTCTTGCGGCGTTGCATTTCGCCCGTATGCCTGCCCATCCTGGCCGGTATGGCCATCCCCGGCGCGACCATCGCCGCCCCCCTGGATGAACTGCTCGCCGTTCAAGAGGAAACACGGCCCCTCCATGGCGAAGTCGAGGCTGGATGGGATGCCATGAACGGCGCAGTCGATCTGTTTCGTGTCCGCAAAGAAGATCCCCGGGGGAAATCGATCGGAGATTATGAGGGTCAACACCTGCGCGGTGGACTTGCTTTGGACAAGCGTTTATGGACAGATGTTGGCTTCTGGAACCGCGCGGTAAAAACCCCCTTCGACAAGGGGAAGAATCGAACCTATCAAGCAGGGATTCAATATCAGATCATCGACAATAAAAAATACAGACCCGCCGTCTCCCTGAAGATCTCTGGGTGGGGCAATGGAGCCAGCCAGGTCACCAAAGGTTCGCCAACGCCAATCTTCGGAACAGGGATTGCCGCCGACGCCTTTACAATCAAAGATCCCAGTGACCGGCAGTTCCAGGGGGATATCATCGGCTCCTGGGCGTTGACCCCTTCAACCTCCATCTCCCTCTTCACAAGCTATGGCGTCAGCCAAATCAGCGTCGGCGACACCTACGCCACTCTTTATGGTTGCAACTACAAATTGGATCGGGTGCTATTACCCGATGAGGTCAACGGCGGCTGGGATACCGGCGTCCATGGGGTGGCCGTCAACGCCAAAGATCCCAACTGCGGCCTGACAGAATTTACCCAATCCATGAGTTTCTACAATGCCCCAGAATTACCCTCTGGAATGTACATCAGTTATGATGCCGACTATCTGCAATTTGGCGGAATGATCCAGTGGCACAACGATGATTGGCGACTGAAACTGGGATACCGGCTGCAAAAGTGGGACCGAGGACAATTGGACGAAGCGGTATCGACCCTGCAACATGCCGACAAGACCATTTACAAAACCAACAACCACGTCACCAGCGAGGTCAGCTACAAGGTCCACCCTCGGGTCGCCCTTTTTCTCCGCTCCCAGTACATGACCAATCAATTTCTGGGCGACGTTCCCTACGCCTACAATCTGCTCAGTTCAAACCAGTTCAACAAGCCTTACGGTCTCATTTCATTTGGCGTATCCGCCGGGTTCTGATCTCTTTAAGATATAGAGAAATACGGCGGCACATCCTAAAAAATGAGATCGATCTTTTCGATAGCGGTCTCCATCCTGCGATTCCTGTTGCGGTTGAATACCCAACGCAACATACCGACAAAAGCGTCTTTGCCAAAAATGGCCCACTGTAGATGCTTAGGCATGATCACCTCTCCTGCCGAGTCACAACCGTCGAATAACGGCAAATTATTCCTTAAAGCCGTACTTGAGAACCGTTGCAACCAACCCGGATTCAAGAACTAGACCGGATCTTCGCCTGTAACCACGCGGTTTCAGGAAACAATAAGCACGCATCATGCCAAGCAAAATACAATTTAATTTCGTTTTTTACCCACCCCCACCATGCCTCATCTCGTCATCCCACCGACCAGGGCAATTGCATTTAAAATCTCATTGACACCCAAGGGTAAAGCCTCGCATACCTCTTCCGTTTGATCTGGTGATGCAACCTTCCGATAATAACGGATTCTTCCGATTTTACAGCCGAGCATCGCGTTTATTAGGAAATTGGGTGGCATCTTCCCTTAGATTACCGCATTTTCGGGCACCAAAAGATAAATTAATATTAACCATCAAAAACCATGCTATTTTTATTCCATGGTTATATTAAACACCCGCCTCTTCATTCCTTTAGGGGTGTATATCGGACGTTCCGTCGCGGAGTCCAACACTGAACGAGGTGTTACAAACCTATCACCTATAGTGATGGTGGAAAATATATCTTTGCCGTTTTCATCATATATCCCCTCCACAACAAGCGTAGAGCCTTTTACCGCAACACATAGCCACTTTTTACCTTTCCTATAAATAATGCCGCTTTGATAGCTATGAAAGGAACCGTCTTGCGGGCTAAGACAAACACTTTTAAGTCGAACACGCTTTCCGTTAAGATAGGTTTGAGCACCAGAATAATTGTCATCAAATGCACATATTAGACGCTCAATCTCCGATGCATCGGAAGACCAATCAATCCATCCATTGATGTCTGTATTGAGGCGTGGCCAGTACGTCGAAAAATACTCTGACTGCTGAATGCTATTTACCGGCTTCGACTCAAAGCGGTGGTCCTCGATAAAATTTATCACAAAATCTAAATTCTTTTCAAGAAAAGTATTATCATAGTCAATAGGCTTTCTGGCGGACGCTGGGTATAAAAACTCATCAACGGCAACAAGTTCGCCAGTATCAACGCCACCATCAACGCGATGAAGGACACAAAACCCAAACTTGTTACCCATCATTATTTGCCAACTTGTACCTCCGCCTCCTCTGTTTTGCGGCAACCGCGTGCCATGGAGATTGAGTAATCTATTATGAAAGAGATCTGATATGACTTGTTCCTTAAAAATCCACGCTGCCCCCAAACTCAGACAGAAATGCGAAGTAGTATCACCCAAGAAACCCTTAACTTTTTCGTCGGCAATATCGTCAACTGATAAATTACTTATTCTCATTCGACTTAAAAAATCAGACAAGATCTCCCCGTCATGTGATTCGTTTGCGTGACGAGCGGCTGTGACTACCTTGACAGGAACACCTTGAGATATTGCCCACAGACATATTTGCCGCAATATCTTTCCTCCTCCTAACAAAACAATCCCAACAATAGGTCCGTATTCTTTGATCAAATTTGAATGGGTAAGTTGATTCATTTGTTTATCTCTTTCGGTGTTCTGGTTCAACGTGAATATTACAAACTAACTTCGCGTACAAACTAATTTTCCGTATTTCTCAGACCTCACTGCGAGCTGAGAACTGCGTTTTTTTAGGCATGACAGACCTACCGTTCAATGGGGGGAAGGAAGAACAAGGTCAGAGAAAACGCTCGCCGACCATTCACGTCCGCTTAACCGCCCGCGAAAATGCCGCAGCCAGGGCATTGTCAATCAAGTCATGGTTTACAAAATGGCTATCAGTAAACTCCAAAACCCGCGAACTACGCAATACCTCCTGGTTGCTTATCAACTCCGGCAGCCAGGAGTGTCAAGTCCTGGCAACGCTCCAGCAACGGCGAAAATAAGTGACTTCTTCGCGGTGCCATTGCCAAGCAGAGTGCCTTAGTTTACGCTGTGTCAATCATTGACATCTAAGGATTACGTCATGGCTACCAATGTTCATCTCACACCAGAACTTGAATCCTTCGCACGCGGTTGTGTGGAAAGCGGGCGATATAATAACGTCAGCGAGGTTGTACGCAATGCTTTGCGTCTGCTCCAGGACGGAGAGGAACGGCGTGTCCGGTTCGGCACCATGCTGGATATGGTACGGGCAGAAACCGAAAAGGATGGCGGACATCCCCTTGAGGATGTCATGGCAGAAGCAGACAGGATTATCGAAAAAGCATCCAGCCCCCAATGAAATCCGCAATCTTTTCCTCAAAGGCTCGTGAGGAATTTATCGAGACCATCCGTTGATTGCCAATGACAACCCAGCTTCGGCCTAAGCGTTGAAAAACGCCGTCCATCAAGCAACTCGCCATTTGGGAAAGCATCCTCTTCTAGGCCGGACGTATACAGACCTTGCCTTGCCTCCAGTTCGATTCCTTCACCTGTCTGGCTTTCCCTATATCATCGTTTACGACGCTACGTTGAAACCGCCGGTAGTCCTACGTTTTTTGCATGGAGCCAGAGATCTTCCTGAAATCCTAAAGGATCTATAAATGCCATTTACGTCCGCTTAACCGCCCGTGAGAATGCCGCAGCCATGGCATTGTCACCCAGGTCATCCTTCACCGGGATTTGCCGGACCTTGGGATTGAACGATGGCCCCCGTTTGGGTTGATCGGTGGCCTCCATGGGATCATTCAAACGCATACTTAAGGCAACACGCTTGCGCTTGATGTCAATCTCCATCACCCGCACCTTGACGATATCCCCCGCCCGGACAACCTCGCGGGGATCCTTCACAAACTTTTCCGCCATGGCCGAAATGTGTACCAACCCATCCTGATGCACACCAATGTCCACAAATGCACCAAAATTGGTCACATTGCTCACAACCCCCTCTAAAATCATCCCTGGCTGCAAATCTTTGAGATCCTCAACCCCTTCCTTGAACACGGCGGTGCGAAACTCCGGTCTGGGGTCACGACCCGGTTTTTCCAGTTCCAACAAAATATCCCGGACCGTCGGTTCGCCAAAATTTTGATCGGTCAATTCCGAAACCCGCAAGCCCCGCAATACCTTCTGATTGCCGATCAACTCCGGCAACGACAGGCCAGTTTTCTTCAAAATACGTTCCACCAAACCATAGGATTCTGGATGGACCGCCGAACAATCCAACGGGGTATCGCCATTTTGAATGCGTAAAAATCCCGCCGCCAGTTCAAACGTCTTGAGGCCAAATCGGGGAACCTTGTTCAAAGCACGCCGATTGACAAAAGGTCCATGCTCATTCCGATAGGTGACAATGTTCGCCGCCAACGTGGCGTTAAGCCCCGATACCCGCTCCAACAACGGCGGCGATGCCGTGTTCACATCCACACCCACCGCGTTCACCGCATCTTCCACCACACCATCCAAGGACTGCGATAATTGCCGGGCATCCACATCATGCTGATATTGTCCCACCCCAATGGCTTTCGGATCGATCTTGACCAACTCCGCCAACGGATCCTGCAACCGCCGGGCAATGGAAACCGCCCCCCGCAAGGAGACATCCATATCGGGAAATTCCTTCGCCCCATATTCCGATGCCGAATAAACCGAAGCCCCCGCCTCACTGACCAAAACCCCCTCAAGCCGCAATTCGGGATGCTCCTTCTTCAGTTCCAAAACCAAGCGATCCGTCTCCCGCGAACCCGTCCCATTGCCGATGGCAATCAATCGGACCCCATATTCCTTGGCGAGCAAGGCCAAACGTCGTTTGGACTCCTGCCACTGGTTTTTGGGTTGATGCGGATAAATGGTCGCCGTAATCTGTACCTTTCCCGTTTTATCCACCACCGCCACCTTAACGCCCGTCCGCAAACCGGGATCCAACCCCATCACCCCAATCATCCCCGCCGGAGCCGACAGCAATAAATCACGCAAATTGGCCGAAAAAACTCGAACCGCCTCCGCCTGGGCCTGCTCGGTCAAGCGTTTGATCAAATCGGTCGCCATCTGCGGTTTCATCTTCTTCAACCACGCCTGATGGACCACCTCTTTCAACCAAGAATCACCCGGACGCCCCTTGTCCTGAATGGAACAATGGTGACCGATCAAAGATTCACCATAAGCCAACCGCTTTCCCTCCTGGGCCACATCCTGGGCATGTTCCAGTTCCAACCGTAAAATCCCCAGGCTTTTCCCCCGCAACAACGCCAATACCCGATGGGAAGGGATCTTTTTAACCGGCTGATCAAACTCAAAATAATCGGAAAATTTTTCCCCTTCCTCCTGCTTACCTTTGACCAAACGCGACTGCATCACCCCCTCTTCCCACATCGCCTCCCGAACCTGACCGATCAAAGCGGCATCCTCGGAAATCACCTCGGTCAGAATGTGCAACGCCCCTTCCAAAGCGGCACCAACATCGTCAACCCCTTTCTCAGGATTGACAAAAGCGGCGGCCTCCCGCTCTGGAGACATGGATGGATCGTGAAACAGCTTCATTGCCAAAGGTTCCAAACCCGCCTCCCGTGCCACGGAAGCCTTGGTCCGACGCTTGGGGCGATACGGCAAGTAAAGATCCTCCACACGGGTCCGTGTCGCCGCCTCCAGAATCGACGCCTCCAATTCTGGCGTCAGTTTGCCCTGCTCCCGAATACTGTTCAATACCACGACCCTGCGATCTTCCAACTCCCGCAGCTGACCCAACCGCTCATGCAACACCCGCAAATGGGTATCGGTCAATTCCCCCGTAATTTCCTTGCGGTATCGGGCAATGAAAGGGACTGTCGCCCCTTCGTCCAACAATTGCACCGCAGCGGCGACCTGATGCTCTCCAACACCCAGTTCTTCGGCAATACGCCGATCAATTCCACGACTGGAATCTTGTGCAGATGATGGCAACGATCCGGTGATTTGCATGAAAACTTCCTCTTCCTCGTCGTACACTCTGAATGACGGTTGGTTGATACAAAATAACCGGCCCCTGCCGCTCAAGTTTCTTGCGAATCCAAACAGGGAGCCGTTTCCTTTTATTTAATTAGGGGGTAACATCCCCCACCAAGAAAAACCGGATACCCATACCATGGACAATCCTCACCATTCTATCTTCAACCCGGAAAAATTCCTGTGAACGTACCTCGGTTCAGCATACCCCTGCTTTTGGGCAAAATCCGCCGTTTTTTAATCATGCGGTTTCGCCCGAACACCATAGCGCAACGCATGGCTTTGCGGCAGGGTGGCTGTCACCGTTGCGCCATTTGTTGCCAACTCCTGTACCGATGTCCCATGTTATCCAAAGATAATCTGTGCATGATCTATGAATCGGCTTTGCGTCCATCCGTTTGTCAACACTTTCCCTTTGACAAGCGCGACCTGGATGATGTCGCCCGCATGGGCGGCGATGTCGGTTGCGGCTACGCCTTTGTGCGCGTACCCGAGGAGCACATTCCCCTGGAACTGACCGGACCCCAGGCTTGTCCCGGCGTCAATGCCTCCCTGAGGGAGTTATGAGTCTTTTGTCCATTGATGGTGTTGCACCATCACCCGGTGGATATCATGACAGCGCACATCCAAAGTCGCGCAAAGGATGATCACACCCCCTGGGTACAAAAACGACAGCGCAGTGTGGAGAACTCGGCACCAGAGCGTAGCATCCTGCGGGAACGGTTGCGCGGGATGCCGCTTCAGTACCACCGCCGGTAACACCCAGCCCATCCAACCCTGCGTCCGTTCCACGCCGATGATCTCTTCCCACAAAACCGGTTGATTCCCCAAACGAAAATCGGTCACCCCCCCATGGTTGATCCGAAGGATCATTTTGCACCCAGGCCGAAACAGACGCCGCACCGCCAAGAGCAAAAAAAGAATCCCCGGCACCGACAGCACAAGGGCTGCCCCCCCCCGGAAGCCGGTAAACTCTCCGCCAAAAATCTGCCAAACGCCGTAGAGAATCAAAACACCCAGAACAAACATGAACCCCACCCGATTATCATCCGAGTGGGCGGTGACATGGGGGGGAGGTGATAGCGTCGTCATAGACAAACCATCAACCGGCAATCGTCATCATATTCATGCATCACGTTTCACCTTTGAGGTTACGTTCCATCAATTCCGACACCACCGAACGGGGCGTCCGTTTTTCATACAGTATGGCATAGACGGCGTTAGAAATGGGCATTTCGATACCATTTTTTTGCGCCAGGGCAAAAACCGCCTGCGCCGTTCGCACCCCCTCCACCACTTCTCCAGAACCGATATGAATGTCTTCCAAAGATTCACCCCGACCCAGACGGAACCCCACCGAATGATTGCGTGAATTGTCCGAGGTTGCCGTCAGCAATAAATCGCCCAAACCCGACAATCCCGCAAACGTTTCCGCCCTGGCCCCCAAATGGGTTCCCAAACGGATCATTTCCGCAAGCCCCCGGGTGATCAAGGCGGCCCGGGCACTGTAACCAAATCCAAGACCGTCGCTGATCCCCGCCGCCAACGCGATGATGTTTTTCAACGCCCCACCCAGTTCCAATCCGACGATATCGCTGGTGCGATAGATGCGGAAGAAGCTGTTGGAACAATAATGTTGTAATGTTTGCAATAAATCATCCCGGAAACCGGCAAGGGCCACCGCCGTCGGCAAACCGGCCAACACATCCCGCGCAAAGGATGGGCCGGAAAGAAAGCAGGTTCTCTCCAACCCTTCCCGGCCAAACACATCCTGATAGATCTCCGAAATCAAAGTCAAGGTAGCGACTTCGATCCCTTTGGAGGCGGAAATGAACACACACTCTTTGCCAACGAGCGGGCGTAGGGATTCCAGCAAGGATCGGGTAAACTGGGTTGGGACGACGACCACCAACAATGGATTACACGCCGCATCCGTCAAGTTGGTTGTGGCACGGATATTGGCGGGCAGTCGATGCCCGGAAACAAACAGGGGATTGCGATGATGTTCGTTGATCCCTTGCGCAACCTCAGGTTCATGACACCAAAGGGTGACCGTCTGGGATTTCTCTGCCAAAAGTGCCGCCAAAGCGGTTCCCCAGGAACCCGCGCCAATCACCGAAACATGCTGAAGATCCAATGCCATAGGGTTCATGAGACATCCTGCGCAAGATTAAAATTCCCAGTATCGGGAACAGGGAAAGGGGGATCCATCAGGGCAATCGCATTTGAAATTGGCACATCCAAATGCCTCGGAAAAAATAAATTATTAAAAGAAAAAAGGGGTCTGG
>PEAO01000048.1:10302-23637 GCA_002753615.1 Magnetococcales bacterium DCbin2 | reverse complement strand
GTCAAAAGCAAAGTCAAAAGCAAAACCCTGGGGGCAATCCCCCAGACCCCTTTTTTCTTTTAATAATTTTTCTCAAAGCATATAAAAAAAAGGGGCTTGTCTCAGCAAGCCCCCAGAAAATGTGCGATGGCAGTCGCAAAAAAAATCTGCAACCAGTCAGGATACCGACTGGTGTTCCTTGGAATAGTTAAAGACAACCAAATCGGCGACTCGGCGCGGTGTCGCATTGGTAGACAGCACAGAAGCCAGCTTGCTGTTGAGCTTTTCGACCACATCCTCCGGTTCATCCAAAACCAAGCTGGCGTCAATCCACTGCGGATTCTCCTCCGGCATCCCACGATAATTGATGGTCTTGACCTCCATCCGCTCCTTCTCAAGAATCTTTAACGCCAACGCCTGCAACCGCTCCACCTGATCGTCGGAAACACCAAACTTTTCCAACAAGGCACCGCTCTTGGCAATGGTCTCCGCCTCCTCAAAAGGACGGTCAGGATTCAACGCACTCCAACAATGAATCCATTTGACCCCCTCCTGAATACGCCCAGCCGCCAGGGCGGAGACGATCAGTTCCGCCAAAACGTCCAGATCCTCTGGATCCTCCTGGTACAAAATTTCATACTGGACCCGGGCCTCCGAAAAAAATCCCAAGCGCGCCAAACACGAACCATAACCATGCCGGACATCAAAATCATTGCCCGAGTGGGTCAACGCATTCTTAAAACATGAACGCATACCCGCATCATCTTCGCGAAGTGTGGCCAACAATCCCAACAGATAAAACGCACGGGTAGGTTCCCGGCGGCGATACTGCTGCACGATCTGCTCCAATCGTCTCAGCTCGAACATGAAACGCTCTTTCGGGATGGGGGAAGCCCAGATTCCTTGTACGCGGGCTAGAATCTGATCCAAAACTTCTTCGGTATCGTCCGACATGGCTTTCGTCCCTGGTATGTCTTGTAAAAATTATTGGTGAACAATTCCTCTATTCAATTTATCGGAATCTGATCAGAAGACCTTAACAAAAAAAATGCATCAGGGCAAAAAAACGTCGTACCCTTGTCGCCACGGCTTGGCTGTGGAAGGTTTAACGATGGTGTATCCGCTGGGACATACGTAGCAGATAGGCAATCAATTCATGAACTTCGGTGAATGGGAGGGTATAATCGGTGGGATTTAAAGTCCGTATGCGGGCAAGCGATTGCGCCTGTTTGATGGCGGTATTGAGGGAATCGGTGGCATCGGTTGGGGCCTGGGGCATGGTTGCGTGCAAAGAGTGCCAGAGGGAAAAATCGGGGCGGGAAAATAAAACGCGAAACAAGACATTGCCGATCATGTCGTGGTGACGGACAAGATCCCGTGAGGCTTTGTAGGTGTGTTGGAAGGCCAATTCACCGACAGACAGGTCCAAAATGGCAAAAACACGGCGAAAAGGGCCGGATTGAAGATGGCAATGTTTGGCCAGGGTCAGCAATTCGTCAGGGGTGGCGGGCTGATGACCGGCAAGGGTGACGTGTGTGAGGAGTCCCAGGCGGTCAATCAGATTTTGAAGATAAGGGAGCGCATGGGGGGGGGCGAGAACCAGCATGTGATCCTTGGCGGACTGAACCGCCTGCCGTCGATCCAGGGACAATGGGGTCCGTGTGCGTGGTCCCAAAGGTCCAGTGTTTTTGGTTTGATTTACCACCCTTCAAACCGCTTGAGTATGGGTAATGCGCCAAAATGACCTTCCAAATATCGGCGTTGCAATGGCTCCCCTTTGGCGGGATCAAAATCGGAAATGGGGTAAAGTTCGCTGCACCGATCACCGGTTTTTTCAATCATCCAGTACTGGTCCCGGCGAAAGATTTCATTGTCCAAAAGGGCGATGTCATGGGTTGTGGATACCAGTTGTGCCTGGGTTTGGTTGATTTTAGGATCATGGAGGAGGTCGAAGAGAAAACGGACGAGATTATGGTGCAGATTGGAATCCATTTCGTCCATGAACAAGACATGACCTTGGCGTAACAGGTTGATCAACGGCCAAGCGAGGGCGAAAAATTTTTGCGTACCCCGGGATTCCGCCTCCCAGGGGAGAACGACGGGTTCGCCGGTATCGGAGGTGGAACGTTCCAGACGGACCTCGGTGACGATTTGCGACGACATTTCCCTTTTGAGGGCGGCGCGAACCCCATCGGGAAGGTCATCCATTCCCAGATCTCCCAGGGTCCGGGTCTCCAGATGGATCCCCTCGATATCCAGATCGGCCTGATTTAAAAATTTCATCACCTCCAGCCGCCCCTGAGGATCTTTGCAGAGGGTGGCGGTGAATTCGCGGCTGATCTCGGCGTGGGGGCGGAAAATGCGCAGCCGTTTATCGAACCAGTCGAATACCGGTTTGAGCGGGGCACTGTTAAGTTGAATGGCGGTGGAAAGAAACAGGGCATTGTTTCGGGTGGCGTCTTTCCAGATTTCACGGTTTCCTGGGAGGAATTTTTTGTGGAGATTCCAGGTTTCCTTGTCGGTGTCCGGGTCGTAGAATCGTTCAAACCAACGCTGGGGACGCCCTTTGGGATAGGCTAACAGCCATTCATGATTGACCCGTTGCTGGGTGACGCCGAAACCATATTGATAGCGGATGTTATCGACGACGAAGATCATCTCGAACAGGCTGGGTTCCAAGGCGTTGCGACTGTTGAGGAGAAAAGGTTGAATGTCGATGGGATCACCCTCCTGCCCCTTGGCGGAGTTGAGGATGAAATCCCACATAAACATGGCGGCACTGATGAGGTTGCTTTTTCCCGAAGCGTTGGGACCGTAAATAACGCTGGAAGCCAGAAGGTTGGGAATCCCCCCCGAACCCAGGGTGCAGACGTGCCCCGGCAACTCCCGGTATGAACCGGAAGCCACCATGCTCAGGGTTTGTCTTTCGCAGAATGACAGGTAATTGGCGACACTGAATTCAATCAACATGCAATTCGGCTACTCCATAGGTACCAAGTTTCCAGGTGTGGTGCGGCAAAGGGAGGCAAGCTCCCGTTCCATGAGGTTTGCCATCAGCCCTTCTACCTTATCTGGTTTTGGTTTACAAGACTATTGAGTTGCCTTAATTTTGGATGGGGATGGATTTCTCTGGAAGGGACGGGATTTTCCTTGCATTGTCGGGAATTTTCCCTAAAATGCGATGACGGTGCTGGATGATTGGGTTCTGCCCAGGTGCTATCTTAGGATGATGGACTGCCAGACGGAATGCGTACCGTCCGCCGGGCAACCTCTCAACGACGGGTCTCTCCCGTTCGTCGGGGAAGTCGGCTTTGCCGGCTTTTTTTTTGCCAGTTTTTTTTTGCCAGACCCGCCGCGTCGGGTTGTTACGTTAAGTTCTTCGAAAACGAAAGGGATAGGTCCGAGTCGTGACCAGCCTCCTGGAAAAATTGACGGCACTGGCGCAGCAGGCGGTTGTGTCCGCAAACTGCGCACTGGTTGATCTCCAGTACGTCAAAGATGGCCAACAGTGGTTTTTGCGCCTGTTCGTGGAACGGATCGGTGGAGACTCTCCAGGACTCGATGATTGCGTTCGGGTGAGTGATGCCATGGAAGGGTTATTGGATGTCAGTGATCCACTGCCCCATCCCTACCGGTTGGAGGTTTCTTCACCGGGATTGGGGCGGGTTCTGAAAAAAAAGGAAGATTTTATCCGTTTTTCCGGTAAATTGATTGGTCTGCAAACCCTGCATGGTTTTTCTTCCGAAGAAGATGGGGCGAAACGTCGCAACTTCAAAGGGGTTTTGGAAGGGATGGAGGGGGAGAACGTGTTGATTGTGGTCAAGGGGACGCGCTTGGCCATACCGTTCGTGGAGATTGGCAAGGCCAATCTGGAACTGGAATTTTAGTTAACATCCGTTCAAAATGGACAGCCTGACAATGGACAGCCTTACATGAGTGTGGAGATTTTACAGTACGCGGAGCAGCTCGCCCGGGAACGGGGGATCAAGCGTGAGGTGGTGATCGAGGCCATGGAAGTGGCCATCGAGACGGCATCGCGTAAAAAATATGGGGCGAATAAAAACATCAAGGCCCATTTCGACAATAAGGCTGGCGTGTTTCGTATCAGCCAGTTGCGCGAAGTGGTCGAGTCGGAAGATTCGGATGCATTCCAAAGCGAGGATACCCACATCGCCCTGGAAGATGCGTTGGTGCTGAATCCTGGGGCCAAACCGGGGGATTTCATCGCCCAGGAGTTGCCGCCCATCGAATTTGGCCGTATGATCACCCAGACTGCCAAACAGGTCATTGTACAAAAAGTTCGGGAAGCGGAGCGGACGAGTATTTTTAAAGAATACATCGATCGCAAGGGACAGTTGGTCAACGGAATGGTCAAACGGGTGGAGCGCAACAACATCTATGTTGACCTGGGGCGGGCTTCCGCTTTTCTGCCCCATGAGCATCAGTTACCCCGGGAACATTATCGTCAGGGTGATCGTATCCGTGCCTTTATCCACGAAGTCAGGGATGTGACGCGCGGTCCCCAGATCATCCTTTCCCGAACGGAACCGTTGATGGTGACGCGGCTGTTCGAGATGGAAGTTCCAGAAATTTATGATGGCATCGTTGAAATTCGCGCCGTGGCGCGTGATCCGGGCTATCGCAGCAAAATTGCGGTCCGTTCCAATGATCCCCATGTGGACCCCGTGGGGGCGTGTGTTGGCATACGCGGTTCCAGGGTTCAAGGGGTCGTGACCGAGTTGCAGGGGGAGCGCATCGACATCATCGAATGGTCATCCGATCCGGCTGGTTTTGTCTGCAATGCCCTGGCCCCCGCCGAAGTGGCCAAGGTGGTCGTGGACGAGGAAGACAGGAACATTCGGGTGGTGGTGGCCAATGATCAGCTTTCGCTGGCCATTGGGCGTCGTGGACAAAATGTCCGGTTGGCGTCGGAACTCACGGGGTGGCGTATCGATATCATCACCGAGGCGGAAGAATCGGCGAGCCGTGTCGAAGAGTTCCAAGCTTTGACCAGAGAGTTCATGGAACAATTGGATTTGGATGAAGATGTCGCGGGAGCTTTGGTCCATGAGGGTTTTTCCTCGTTGGAAGAGGTGGCGTACATCCCCTTGGAAGAGTTGGGTTCCATCGATGGTTTTGATGAGGAAATCGCCCAGGAATTGCGTACCCGTGCCCGCGATCACCTGTTGCAGAGCGCGTTGGAGAATGAAGAGCGCAAAGCGGAGTTGAAGGTGGATCCGCGCTTGGTTCGTCTGCCGGGTCTGACGGATGCGATCTCCATCGCTTTGGCGGAGAAAGGGATCGGTAAACTGGAAGATCTGGCCGATCTGGCTACGGACGAACTTCTTGAGGCAACGGGTCCGTTGTTGACGACGGCTTCGGCAGAGGCCCTCATCCTTGAGGCAAGAAAACAGGCGGGTTGGTTTGATCATGAAGGGAAATCGGGAGAAGGCTCCGGGAAGGAAAATTCGCCAAAAGGGTGAAGGTGGCCGGGAGTCTGAGAGCGAAGATGGTGAAGGCCCTGTGCGCATGTGTGGCGTTACGCGGGAAAGGTATCCGCAGGGTGCGCTTCTGCGGTTTGTCAAAGGGCCTGACGGGGTGCTGGTGGAGGATGTTTCTGGGCGGTTGCCTGGGCATGGGGTGTATGTGGTGCCGACGGTCGATGATATCGGTCGTTTGCTGAAAAAAAATGCCAGTGCTGCCGATCTGGAAACGGTGATACGACGGTGTGGGGTCGCTTTGTCGCGCCGGTTTCTAGAAGGTTTGGGATTGGCTCGGCGGGCGGGGGTGATCCGCCGGGGATTGCGGGAATTGGAAGGGCTATTGGATGCGGGAGAGCGGCCATTTCTGATCGTGGCGACCGATGTGGCGGCCAATACCCGACAAAAACTGGAAGGGCTGTTGCATCGATACCGGGTGGACGGATGGGTGGAGATGTTGGACAGTGAAACGCTGGGCGCGGCTTGTGGTTGGTCGCAGACGGTGATTCTGGCGGTGAATGATCCGGGGTTGGTGCAAAGACTTAAGAGTGATGCTGCGCGTTGGCGGATGTTTCATCATCCTGAACAGGGGATGCCGGTGGGTTCCTGACGTGGGTGGATCAGGGTTGGCCGATGAGGGTGTTGTTTGGAATTTGTTCGAGGGAAGTGTTGTTTCAAGTCATTCAAACCGTTGGAGATTGATCTTTTGAGTGAGTCTAAGAAGATCGAAGGTGAAGGCAAGTTGCGTCTCAAGGCACCGCGTCGCATTGTGCTCAGGAAAACCGTTGAGGGCGGATCCATCAAGCAAAACTTTTCCCATGGGAGAAGCAAGAGTGTGGTGGTGGAGGTCCGGCGGAAAAAAACGTTCATCAAGGCCGGGGAGAATCAGGACGGTGTGGTGATGATGGACGGAGAACACCATGACCCTGGGGTGACGGATGAAAACGGATCCAAAGGGGCTGTTGGTTCGGATGCCCAGGGGCGGTCCAAGCATCAGGTGCTGACGCCGCTGACGCCGGACGAGCGCAAGCGTATTCGCCTGGACGAAGAAGAACGGCTGGAAAAAGAGCGCGCCGAGGAAGATAGCTTTGAGGTTACGACTTCGGGCGAAGAGCCGGGGTATCGGTTGGAGCCGGAGGTTGCGGTGGCCCCCGATTCTGACGGTGATGAGCAACCGAGCGGGCATCTGGAAACCGCTGTCGATCAGGTTTCCGACGTTGCGTTGCGACATCCCGATCAAGGGGACGGTGACGGGCAATCTTCTCCTGAAGAGGGTCTGGAACATGGGGATGCAGAACCCCAGGTTGTTTCTGTCGGTGTGGAATCTTCGGATCAAACGACCCAGGAACATCAGACCGAGGTTGTGGGCGGGGATGAGCGGGAAACGGACGATTTGCCGTCTGCGGCTGTCACCGTGGTGGAGGAGGGGGCCTCTGGTCCTGGAACGGTGTCTTTGATCGATGCTTCGGGAGTTCGTGGGGCGAAGAAGGTTGGCGACCGGAAACATCCCGATGAAGAGATGGAGGAGGTGCGTCCGCAACCCGCTGGGCCGTCGCGTGTGGCGATGGAGCAACAGCCACGACCGGTTGTCCGTCCGAGTGTGGAGGTTGTGGTAGCCAAGACTCCTGAGGAGGAAGAGGAGGCGGAACCCAAGAAAAAAATGACTCGTGCGCAAAAAGAGGATGTTGCGCGGAAAAAGACCGAGGCTTTGGTGACCAAAAGGTTGCAGCAGCTTGATGAACTGCGGGAGCAGAAACGGGTTTTGGAGGAGCGTCGAAAGATTGAGACCGAAGAGGGTCAGGGTCGCAAGACGCTCAAAACCAAGGTCAAGAGGAAGGGTCGCAACAAGTCTTCCGATCCCGAAGCGGACAAGGCACTCAATCCACGCAAGGGTCGCCAGGGTCGGGGTAAGGGGGGCCGTGGTGGTCGTGAGGATGTGTACCAGGTCCAGGCGATGCAGGTGGGGCCTGTGGTCCGTGATGTCATCATTCCCGAAGCGATTACGGTCGCGGTTTTGGCCAGCCGTATGGCGGTCAAGGCCTCTGAAGTGGTCAAATTGCTGTTTGACCAGGGGATGATGGTGACCATCAACCAGGTATTGGATCAGGATACTGCGGTATTGGTGGTGGAGGAGTTGGGGCATCGTCCTAAGATTGTGTCGCAGGAGGCGGATATTGTCGCTGAGTTGACGGAGGCGAGCGATACGGATGAGCAATTGATTGTCCGGTCTCCGGTTGTGACGATCATGGGTCATGTGGATCATGGCAAGACTTCGCTGTTGGATGCCATACGCAAGACCGATGTGGCCTCCAGGGAGTATGGTGGGATTACGCAACACATCGGTGCCTATCAGGTGACCCTGAAAAATGGGGCATCGATCACCTTTATCGATACGCCGGGACATGCCGCGTTTACGGCTATGCGGTCCCGAGGGGCCAAGGTGACCGATATTGTGGTGTTGGTTGTGGCTGCCGACGACGGCGTGATGCCGCAGACGGTGGAGGCCATCAATCATGCCAAGAGTGCCCAGGTTCCTGTCATCGTGGCGGTGAACAAGATTGACAAGGTGGGTGCCAATGCCGAGCGGATCAAACAGCAATTGACGGAATATGAATTGATCCCTGAGGAATGGGGTGGACAGACGATCTTTGCCAATGTGTCGGCATTGGATGGGACGGGTATCGAGGCGTTGGAGGAGTTGATTTTGTTGCAGGCGGAAGTCCTGAGCCTCCGGGCCAATCCAGACAAAAATGCGCGTGGAACCATCGTCGAGGCCAAGTTGGATCGGGGGCGTGGGGCGGTTGCGACCTGTCTGGTGCAAAGCGGCACTTTGTCGGAGGGCGATATTTTTGTTGTCGGGCAGCAGTGGGGCCGGGTCCGTACCTTGATCAACGACAAAGGGCAGATTGTCAAGAAGGCTGGCCCGTCGATGCCGGTGGAACTGATTGGTTTGTCGGGTGTCCCGGACGCGGGTGACGAGTTGGTCACGGTGCAGGATGAAAAGAGGGCCAAGGATATCGCCTCTTTCCGGCAGATCAAGCACAAGGAACAGGAGCATCTGCGGACAGCACAACCGACGCAGTTGGATGATTTGTTCAATCAGATCCAAAAGGGGGAATTGGACGAGATCAAGGTCGTTGTCAAGGGGGATGTTCGCGGTTCGGTGGAAGCGGTTGCCGAGGCGTTGATGAAGATTGAACACCCGGAGATTCGTCTTAATGTGATCCATACCGGTGTCGGTGGGATCAACGAATCGGATGTGATGTTGGCCATGGCGTCGAATGCGGTCGTTTTGGGATTTAACGTCCGGGCGGATGCGAAGGCGCGGGAGCTTGCAAAACGGGAAAAGATTGACCTGAGATTTTATACGGTCATCTACAGCCTTCTTGAGGAGATGACCAAGGCGATGGAGGGGCGGTTGGCCCCGACGCAGCATGAAGTTTTTCTGGGCAGCGCGTCGATTCGGGAAGTGTTTCGCATTTCCAAGGTTGGCAATGTTGCCGGTTGTATGGTCACCCAGGGGGTTATCCCTGCCAAGTCGCGTATTCGGGTATTGCGGGATAGCGTGGTGATCTACGATGGAAAATTGCAGGCATTGAAACGGTTCAAGGATGATACCAAGGAAGTGCGTGAGGGGCAGGATTGCGGTATCAGTCTTGATAAATATAATGATTTCAAGGTTGGTGATCTCCTTGAGGCCTTTATGATCGAAGAGGTGCGTCAGACCATTTCCTAGAGGGCGACCTGGGATAGCGTTTGGTTTTGAGGACCATTGGGTCGTGATGGCATGACACGTATCGGGGTGTTGGAAGTCCGTTTGGCTTTGCATGGTGTTGGTTCGCTCAAGGAAAAACGTGGCATTATCAAAAGCCTCCTTGAGCGGACGCGCAACCGTTTCCATGTGGCTGTCTCTGAGGTTGGGTGTCAGGATGTTTGGGGTACGGCGGAATTGGGGATGGCGGCGGTGAGTAGCGATGCGGTTGTGTTGCAGGCTCTTTTGGAAAAAGTATTGCGTTTTATCGAATCGGAAGGTCGGGCGGTGGTTGTGGATTATCGTGTGGAGATACTTTGATGGGTGTCCGATCCCAGAAGGTTGGGGGCCAGATTCAGAGAGAGATTGCCGATATGTTGCTGCGTGGTGAAATTCACACGGCGCAAGGTGAGGGGTTGCTCTCTGTGACGGGTGTGGCGGTGAGTGGGGATCTCCAGGTGGCCACGGTTTATGTGACCGCCTACGGTCAGGCTTCGCCCCAGGGGATTGAGGCTTTGAAGCGGGCGGCGGGTTTTATCCGTGTTCAGTTGGGTAAACGGATGCCGCGGATGCGGAGGATTCCTGAGCTGCGTTTTAAGGAAGATACGTCGCTGGCTTATGGCAATAAAATTGAAAATTTGCTGGGATCATTGGACATTCCGGCTGCTGGAGAGTAAGGAGACTTGAGACATGGGGCGTGGTGGAAAACGCCGTGGGAAGTCAATCCATGGTTGGTTGGCCATCCACAAAGATCGCGGTATGGCTTCCACCCGGGTGGTGGAACGGGTGCGTGTCATCACCCAGGCGGCCAAGGCGGGTCACGGCGGTACGCTGGATCCGTTCTCCGAGGGTTTGTTGCCGATTGCGCTGGGTGAGGCGACCAAGACGCTTGTTCATGTCCTGGAAGGTGAAAAAAGTTATCGGTGTTGGGTCCGTTTTGGTGCGGAAACAGATACCTGTGATCCGACGGGACAGGTGATCCGCGAGGGGGGTATCATTCCCGATGCGGCGGTTGTCGCCAAAGCGTTGGAGCGGTTTCGCGGGGAGATTGATCAGATTCCGCCTAATTTTTCGGCCATCCATATTGATGGTGAGCGGGCCTACGAGAAAGCCCGCCGTGGTGAAGTCTTTGAGCTGGAACCACGCAAGATCATCATTCATGATATCCAGTTGGAGAGTATGGAGGGTGGTGTTGCGACGGTCAAAGTGCGCAGTGGCAAGGGGGCCTATATGCGGGCGTTGGCGCGTGATTTGGGGCGGTATTTGGAGTGCCCGGCCCATTTGGAACGGTTGTTGCGGATTCGGACTCTCGGTTTTTCTCTGGAGGAGGGGATTACACTGGAGCAGTTGGATGGCATGGTTCGTGAGGACCGGCTTAAGGAAGTGTTATTTCCCATGGATAGAGTGCTGGACGACATCCCGGCACTGCGTCTGCGGGTTGATGTCTGGCACAAGATCAAGAATGGCCAGGCGGTTTGGTTGGATGCCAAAGGGTATGAATCGGGGACTGTCCGGCTTTTGGATCCTGAGGGTCATTTTGGTGCCCTGGGGGAGTTGGCGGGTGGTTCGGCGGAGGATGTCCAGCGGTTATGTAAACTCAAACGTCTGTTTCATCTTGCCTGATGCTGGATTTTGGATGGTTTGCCCATGTACCCTTTATTGAAGGAGATGCCCGATGTCGATGACACCCGAAAGAAAGCAGCAATTGATTGCCGAGTATGCCATTGTTGAAAAGGATACCGGGTCACCGGAGGTTCAGGTGGCTTTGTTGACGGAGAGGATCAACAACCTGACAGAGCATTTGCGTCAGAATGTGAAAGACCATCATTCACGGCGGGGGCTGTTGAAAATGGTGGGGTTGAGAAGACGGTTGCTGGCCTATGTCCAACGGAAGGACAAGGGACGCTATCAAAAACTGATCCAGAGGCTCAATCTGCGCAAGTGATTTGAGAGCCGGCTTCGGCACGGGCGTGTCGATGAAGCAAAGAAGAGAGAGTGTAATGTTTAAAATTCACAAGAAATCAGTTCAGTTTGGACGTGCCACGCTGACGATGGAGACGGGGCGTATTGCCCGTCAGGCGGATGGGGCGGTTTTGGTGACGATGGGTGAAACCATTGTTTTGGTGACGGCGACCGCTGACAAGGAACCCAGGCCGGGGATGGATTTTTTCCCCTTGGGTGTGCATTACCAGGAGAAGACGTGGGCGGCGGGGCGTATTCCTGGCGGGTTTATTAAAAGGGAGACACGCCCTTCTGAGAAGGAAATTTTGACTTCGCGCTTGATTGATCGTCCGCTCAGGCCATTGTTTCCCAAGGGATATTATCTGGATACCCAGGTGGTCGCCACGGTGATTTCCTATGATGGCGACAATCCGGCGGATATTGCGGCGATGGTGGGTGCCTCTGCGGCGTTATCCATTTCGGGGTTACCGTTTGATGGCCCCATTGCGGGTGCCCGGGTGGGATTCATCGACGGTCAGTATGTGATCAACCCGACTCCTGAGGAGATGGTGGGGAGTCGTTTGGATTTGGTGGTTGCGGGTACGGCGGATGCGGTGACGATGGTGGAGTCGGAGGTTGATTTTCTGACCGAACAGCAAATGCTTGATGCGGTCATGGCTGGATTTAATGCTTACCAACCGGTCGTGGCGGCCATTCGTGAATTGGCTGCGGAGTGTGGTAAGCCGCGTATGCCGGTTGAAGAACCCCATGTGGACGCCCATCTTCTGGAGAGTGTTCGTGAGCGGTTTACCGGGGAAATTCGTCGCGCTTATGAGGTGACGGACAAGTTGCAGCGACAAAATGTCATGAATGCCCTGAAGAAGACGGCGGTGGAGGCTTTCGGGGGGGCGGACAAGAGTCATGCTGGGGATGTCCGCACGATCATGAAAAAGTTGGAATCTGATGTCATTCGGTCCCAGATTTTGGAAGAGGGCAAGCGCATCGATGGCCGTTCTTTGACGCAGGTTCGTCCCATTGCCTGCGAGGTGGGTATTTTACCGCGGGTCCACGGGACGGCGTTGTTTACCCGGGGGGAGACGCAGGCTTTGGCGACGGTGACCCTGGGGTCGGGGCGTGATGAGCAGATTGTGGAATCTTTGGATGGTGAATTCAGGGATAGATTTTACCTGAATTATACGTTTCCTCCCTATAGTGTTGGGGAGACGGGGCGGCTGGGTGCGCCGGGACGTCGGGAAATTGGTCATGGAAAGTTGGCCACGCGCGCCCTGGTTGCGGTATTGCCGTCGAAAGAAGAGTTTCCGTACACGATTCGGGTCACTTCCGAGATTACCGAATCCAATGGTTCCTCTTCCATGGCCACGGTATGTGGTTCGGTCTTGGCGATGATGGATGCCGGGGTGCCGTTGAAATCATCGGTGGCGGGCATTGCCATGGGGTTGGTGAAAGAGGGCGACCGTTTTGCGGTGTTGTCCGACATCATTGGCGATGAGGACCATTTTGGCGATATGGACTTCAAGGTCGCCGGCAACGCGGAGGGGATCACGGCGTTGCAGATGGACATCAAGATTATGGGTATCAATCGGGAAATCATGGATGTGGCGTTGCGGCAGGCGCGTGACGGACGGTTGCATATTCTGGAAGAGATGAAGAAGGGAATTTCTGTCAGTCGCACGGAGCTTTCCCCTTATGCGCCGCGTATTTTCACCATCAAGATTCATCCCGACAAAATTCGTGATGTGATTGGGTCGGGTGGGAAGGTGATTCGGAGCATTACCGAAGAGACGGGTTGTCAGATTGATATTGAAGATGATGGCAGTATCTCTATTTCGGCGGTTAATGGTGAGAGTGCGGCGTTGGCTGAATCCATTATTCGGCGGATTGTTTCCGATGTGGAGACGGGTCAGATTTATGAAGGAAAGGTGGTACGGGTGACCGATTTTGGTGCCTTTGTCAATATTTTGCCCAACAAGGATGGTTTGGTTCACATTTCCCAATTGTCCAGCAAGCGTGTGGCCAAGGTGACCGATGTGGTCAAGGAAGGGGATGTGGTCAAGGTCAAGGTATTGGACATTGATCGGCAGGGACGTATCAAGCTGACCATGAAGGAAATTGCGGATTCCTGAGTCTACGGGGGTGGGTCTGGGATAGGCCAGCCCCACCCCC
>PEAO01000048.1:0-10292 GCA_002753615.1 Magnetococcales bacterium DCbin2 | reverse complement strand
TGTTCTGCGCTATGCCCCCATTGCGCAATGAAGCCATGATAAATTATTAAAAGAAAAAGGGGGTCTGGGGGATTGCCCCCAGGGTTTTGACTTTGTTTTTGACTTTAAATAAAAAGCTTCATCCTTCGCTTTTGATCTTTTTTTTGACTTTGCTTTTGAATTTAAACAAAGATAAGGAAAGGTCAAAAACAAAGTCAAAAGCGGAGCATGGAAACCTTTTTGTTTAAAGTCAAAATCAAAACCCTGGGGGGAATCCCCCCAACCCCTTTTTTCTTTTAATAATTTTATTGAATGTCACCCCCCCCTACGCATCTTTATTTTTATGCCGATCAACCGAATCGGCCCCGTAGGTCTCTATCGCTTCCAATAAACGTGGTTTGGTAATGGGTTTGATGAGGTGCGCAGTACACCCGGCGTCCATGGATTGTCGCTCATTTTCAGCAAAGGCGTGGGCCGTCAAAGCGACAATGGCCACGGGTTTACGGTGGTTTTCTAGTTCCCATTGGCGAATGATTCTGGTCGCAGCATAACCATCCATAACCGGCATTTGTACATCCATCAACACCACGTCAAATACACCGTTCTTGACCGTTTCCACGGCATCAATGCCATTGTTGACCACGGTGATTTCATGGGATGTTTTCTTTAAAAATGCATGAATCAGCAAAACATTATCTTCAGAATCATCGACCAGTAGAATCTTTTTTCCCTGAAGATGGATTGGATTTTGTGGTGCATGATCTTCGGTGCTAGGCGCAATCGGCACCGATTGCGTGATTGATTTACGATCCAGGACATCACTCAATACATCCAGTAATGCCTTCCCTTTCACTGGCCTGAGTAACATGCCAATGTCATGGTGCCGTGCCCGGGCCAGATCACCTTGTTGTTGATAGGAACTGATGACAACCGCAGGGAGATCAGACCGATTGACTTGGTTACGCAATATGCCGACACTTTCAAGGATATCCATTTGGTCTGGCGGGGGAGGGAGAAGCACAACGTCTACCGGCTCGCCCAAGCGTTGTTGTTCCAGTAAGGTGGTGACTCCCATATCAAGCGTTTCAACCGCCAACACCGCGCCCCGTAATCCTTCGACCAAACGCATCAATACCAGGCGATGATCGGGTTGCGCTTCAACGATCAATACCCGTATTCCCGATAAATCCTGGCGTAGACCACTGCGGGATAATGCCGGGAGGCAAGTCTCCTCTCCCGCCGTGTCAAAAACGGCGGTAAAACAAAATGTGCTGCCCCGTCCTGGTTCAGAGGTGACATGAATATCCCCCCGCATCAGATGTACCAATCGACGTGTAATCGCCAATCCAAGTCCGGTCCCGCCATATTCTCGCGTCGTTGAAGTATCGGCTTGCGTGAAGGATTCAAAGATTCGTTCCTGCTTGTCCATAGGAATGCCGATTCCGGTATCCTCTACACAGAACATCAAGGCACCCGATGCGTGATGTCCAGCATGTTTTTCAACGTGGATGGAGACACTCCCTTCATGGGTAAATTTAATGGCATTGCCGATCAGGTTGAGTAAAATTTGTCGCAATCGCTTGGGATCACCGATGAGCAGATCGGGTGTTGTTTCGTCCAAATCCAGATTCAAGACCAATCCCCGTTCGTGCGCACGGTGGATCATGATGTCCATGATGCGTCGGAGTGTCTCCTTCAAGGAGAAGGGGACATTATCCAGTTCCATACGTCCCGCTTCTACTTTGGAAAGATCAAGAATATCATTGATTAATTCTAGCAAATTGTCACCAGCGCGACGAAAGACGGCGACATATTCCCGTTGCTCAGGGGTCAAAGGGGTTTCTTCCAAAACTTCGGCCATACCGACGATGGCATTCATGGGGGTTCGAATTTCATGGCTCATGGTGGCCAGAAATTCACTTTTGGCCATATTGGCCGCCTCGGCTTCACGTTTGGCTTGTACCAGTGAGGCTTGCGTGGTTTTAAGGTCGGTGATATCCATCCCCATGCTGATGATCATCCCCCCTTCCACTACGGAATGGTCCAAAGGTCGCGACCTTACCATCCACACGCGGACGCCGCCATCCCTGGGATGCAGCGTTAGTTCACCTTCTTTGAGTGGATCATCGGGAGGGAATGGGGCACCGAGAAGATCCCGGACTTCCTGGCGTTGCTCTTCGGGGCAAATTCTCTCGACCCATTCTTTGAGAAACAGTTTTTGATCACGTCGTTGTCCCGACAACTCCAACCAGCGTTGGTTGGCCTGAATGATTCGTCCATCGACCGCCGAATGGACCACAACAGGGATTGGAGCATAAAGAATGATCCGCATGAATCGTTCTTCACTGACACCCAATCTTTGGGTAATCAATAATGCCTCCTCCATGGCCCGTTCGCGCCCAGAGACCAATACCCAAGAAGCCAGAGCAATGGCCAGGCTGATCATGAACCCAGCGATGGGAATGATGGCACTGGCACGCGACTGATAATTCTCGATGAACAGAAGGCTGGGAGAAAACCGAACCGTCCACCCCCCCTGACCGGCAGATGATTGCGTCAGACGGACCCATTCAAGACCGGACGATTCGGTCGCCATATTGGGGTGGGTATCGTAGACCTTGGAGTTTCCAGATACCAACAAGCCGTCAAAGACTTCGGCGCGGAGATCAACATGGACGCTGCCGTATAGGGATTCGAAGAGTTTTTTGGCATCATAGACTGTGGCAATCCAACCAAATAAGGCGGCTCTGCGGTTTTTGACGTTGGTGATATCCCGATCGGGACGGTAGACAGGATAAAAGTAGATCAAATCCCAGCGAATCTCCTGATTGACACGCCGGATGATCAAGGGTGAAAATACGGGTCGTCCCCAATCCCGCGATTGTTTGGCGGCTTCTCGCCGCCCTTTCTCCGAACCGAGATCGGTTCCCGCTTTGTAGAAGATCTGGGCGGGGTCCAAGGCCCGGTGAAAGGTGACAACGAAATAATCATCTCTTTTTTCTTCGGTTTCCACGCGGAAATAAGGGCTGAAAGGGAATTGCATCCGGCGTTCAAATCGTTCCCGTTCCTCCTCGGTTACTGGAACCACGAAGGCAATTTCCTGTAATCCAGGGTAGCGTCCTTCCCAATCCATGGCATCCAGAAAACGGTCCCATTCGACGGTGGAAATGGCATCTGAAGTCGTAAAAAGCCCACTGACTGCCCGGGAAAGATTTTCCTGCAAGAGCAATCTTTTTCCCATCATATCCCAGGAATTTTCGGCGACCTGTTCAAAATATTTGCGGGAAAATTTGTTTTTTTCATGGGTTTCGTAAACCCAATAGATACACGAAAGCGCGATCCCCAAAAGGAGGAGGGCGATGGGGAAAAACTTTGACTTGGGTGATACTTTGAACATTTTTTCCATCAGGTTCGTTCTCGTCGGGTGCCGAAAGCCTGAATGATATGAAAATTTTTAACTGCAAATAGATCCTATTCAACCCGAATCTTTGCTACCAGGGGGAATCCATAGTTTTGAGGTATTCACGATAGGCTTCCCAATCGGGGATAAATTGTCTGACCGAACTCCAGAAAGCGTTCGAGTGATTCATATGAATGCGATGACATAGTTCATGAACTATGACATAATCGACAACCTGTGGCACAGCCCACATCAAACGCCAGTTCAGGTTGATGTTTCCCCGACCAGAGCAGCTTCCCCAACGGGTTTTTTGATTGCGGACATGCAGATGGTTAAAGGGAACGTCCATTTTTTGTGACCAATAGTCCAGACGCCTGGGGAAATAGGCCAGTGCGCTTCGCAGGTACCAACGTTCCAGGGGGCGACGGACACACAGATTCGTGTCGATATTATCGGTGTTGATTCTGGTGATCCAAAGATCGTCACCGCAACGAAAAACCGTCCCTCTGCCCCAAGATCCGAGGCGGAGTGTCAGCCTGTCCCCAAGGAATGGTAAGGCTGCCCCTTCACCAAGGGGTTGTCGGCGTCCATTCTTTGATCGTACATCGACCAGGCGGTTGTTCAACCAGGATTTTTCCCGGACCAGCAGGGAGTCTACGTTTTTCAAGGGGACGCCGGGGGGGCATCGGACCTGGATTTCTCCAGAATCATCGACAAGAATTGAGATTCGTTTGCGATTTTTGATAAAAGCAACATGGAAGCTCTCTTCTCGGCCAGAAATAATGATGCGTCTTTTGTTTGTCACCCTGTCCATGGGACTGTCCACTATTTTTGCGACGGAAGATTGGGTCCATCACCATCATCCCCGGCAGCATCGACCGGGCGTAGCTGTCACAATAAAGGAGAGTTGTCTGCAAATCCAGACAGCATCGTGACGATGGGCAAATAAGGAATGTTCAACGAGAGGATCAGTGCGAAAATTGAGCGGCACAACGGTATCAGGACCAGCCAAGCAAGGCAAGACGTTCCCAAGGGATTGGAGCCAACAGATTTTTTCTGATATAGCCCCGTATTCACTGCCTTCAGGGGGCTATACGACCATCCTGGTGGCTGAATTCTGAACAAAACGATGGAAGTTGGTCACATTGAATACGGCCCTATAATTTTCTTTAAGATCACGGAAAAACCGACACTGCGTGCAGTGTTCCGCTTTATCTTCGACTGAGCATAACCCTGCACCGTCGCACAAGGTTCCTGGGATGAAAGAACAGGCACGACCACCGTTTTTCCCACCGAGAAATCCGTCGGCGATCTCACAGGTAACTGCCGGGCAGACAGGCTGACCTGGCTTGGTGCGCTCAAAGCCGCACCCTTTGACTTCCCAACAGTTTGCCATAGCCATATCCGTGTTCCACTGTACCCGATGTGTTTTTCGACGAAAAAATCTGTATGGACTTCAATGTGTTGAGAAGCGTTTACGCTCCCTTCCACGATTGTCATTCTATCGGCAAAAGGGATGAAAGTAAATCACTGTTTTCCGAGGAATAAAATTATTGAAAAAAATTAGAAGTGGGATAGTCGATAGACAGATGGTGCCAAAGGGGTCAGGGGGGTGGCAAGGCTTCGCAAAGACTCGGAAGGGCCAGCAAACAGATAACCACCCGGGATCATGTTGGCGCAAAGTTTGTTAACAAGGCGTTCCTGGGTGTCGCGGTCAAAATAACTCAGAATGTTTCGACAAAAAATGATGTCCATTTTTTCCCGCAGACCAAAAGCGGGGACCATAAAATCAAGTTGTCTGAAATTGACCATGGCACGTAATTCTGGAATCACCTTGGCCAAACTTTTTCGACGATCCTTACTTTTGAGGAGATATTTTTTTTTCAAGGTATCGGGTATGGATTGAATTTTTTCCATCTCGTAAACGGCATTTCTGGCAAATTCCAATATGGGGGCACTGATATCGGTGGCGAGAATTTGGGATTTGAACTGAATGCCGGGATAGTGCTGCGCAAATTCGCGCAGTACCATGGCGATGGTATAAGAATCTTCTCCAGTGGCACAGCCGGCACTCCAAACGTTGAGCGTGCGACTGATTCCGGCACCATGAATCTTGATGAGTTCCGGGAGGGCGGTTTGGGCGAGAAACTCAAATTGTTGGGAATGGCGGAAAAACTTTGTTGTGTAACTGGTCATGGCGTCCAGAAGCAACACAAATTCCCGTTCGTCATTTTCCTCGTTACCAAAGAGAACCTTGTTGTATTCATCCAGATGAATCATTCCAAGGCTATGCATGCGCCGCTGCAACCCGCTGGCGAGAAGGCTTTTTTTGGTAATAGGCAGCATGATGCCGAAACGTCGGTGAATCTCGCTTCGGAGGCGATTGAACATTGTTTCGTCAATGGAATTATTCATAATGGAAGACGGGTTTCACGGCACCGATCTCGGTCTGAAACAGCGATACCCACGTTGGAATCCATGGTGGAAGTTTTCAAGAGTTGGTGAATTACGGCAACGTCCTGAATACGGGTTAGCGACCACAGAGCCGAATCACTTCCAGTGAAAGTTTTTCCAAAGGAAGTATGGTGTCAACGCCACCATGTTTGATGGCTTCCTTGGGCATCCCAAAGACGACACATGATTTTTCATCTTGTGCAAGATTGACAGCACCGGCATCTTTCATCTCTTTCATTCCACGCGCCCCATCGTCACCCATCCCGGTCATAATGACGCCTACCGCGTTGGCACCCGCATATCGGGCGGCAGAACGGAACAAAACATCGACGGAAGGGCGATGACGGCTGACGAGAGGTCCGTCTTTTATTTCGACAAAATAGCGTGCCCCGCTCCGTTTCAGGAGGGCATGTTTGCTCCCTGGGGCGATGAGGGCACGGCCACGAACGACGGAATCGTTATTTTCAGCCTCTTTGACGGTAATTTCGCACAAATCGTTCAGCCGGTTGGCAAACGCTTTGGTAAAATTTTCCGGCATGTGTTGTACGATGACAATCCCCGGCGCATTGACAGGCATGGACTCTAAAAAGAAGTTAACCGCCTCCGTTCCCCCCGTCGAGGCCCCGACGATGACGATTTTTTCCGTCGTCTGGCTCATGGCTTGGTTTTTTGGGGGTGGCGGCAGGATCGCGTCGGCGGTTAACTTCGGGGCAACCTTTTCGGCGTGGGAGTTTCCCAGCCTGGGGCTTCGGGGAATGTGCCTGACGTTGGCCATGGCCGCCGCCTTGACGGCGTCGCAGATTCGGATTCGGGACTCCTCCAAAAACTCTTTGGTACCCATTTTAGGTTTGGTGATGATTTCTACCGCGCCATATTCCATGGCTCTGAGAGCGGTTTCCGACCCTTTGGTGGTCAGTGTGGAACACATGACCACGGGGATTGGGTGTTGCGTCATGATTTTTTGCAGGAACGTGATGCCGTCCATACGGGGCATCTCGACGTCAAGGGTGATGACATCGGGGACCAGAGTTTTGATACGTTCAGCGGCGACAAAAGGATCCTGGGCCATGCCAACGACATGGATGGAGGGATCGGACTCAAGTATTTTGGCCAGTGTCTGACGGACAACTGCGGAATCGTCAACGATCAACACATTGATTTTCTTATTTGTCATGGTTCACTTAAACTTCATTTGTAACGGTAAGTAGACAACAACCACGAGTGCGCTTGGAACGTCTTAAAGGCACTTTCTATGAATTTATAACAATCACATTCACGATAAATTATCTTTTTAATGAATGTCAACACGTCCTAGTGCGAGGGGAACAGTTTGAGGGCGGTGATGATCAGACCTGTCTGGGCCAGGAGAAGACCAACCATCCATTTGATCGTTTCGGTTTTGGTCTCGACGATTTTAACTGCCAGTTCGGCGATTTTGACTTCCAGTTCCTTGATGTCCCTTTTGGTGGCCATTTCTTTGATGCGGGATCCTTCCACCTGCTCAAGGATGTGAGCCATTGCTTTGGTATGTCCCCGTGCTTGGTTCTCCGGGACACCAGACTCCTTGAGCCGTTCCGTGAACTCCAGGGTATCAAACGTGATCGTCGTCATGGAAACTCTCCTTTCCCAGAATCATACCAGAGCTGTTTCGTGAACTCCAGGGTATCAAACGTGATCGTCGTCATGAAAATTCCCCTTCCCCAAGGTCGTACCACAGCAGAAATACATGAGACAAAATCTCGCTTTCGGCACAGGTGTTGGGGTCGGAGCATCAGAATCACCACAATCACGCAAGGCGGACGGCTACCCTTGCCGAAAAAAAGTGAGTGGGTTGGTGTCATTTCTCTTAAGGGGACGCAATGCATATCCGATAATTTGATCAGGGTGGTGTTATTTCATAAGAAGTAGGGCCATCCCGGATTGCCCCTTTCAAAGATGAAGTGACGAAGGGGGGGAGAGAAAAAAACGCTCAAGAATGTTTATGCAATACCGATAAATTGAAAAGGTGGTTTTTAAATTGGGAGCCAGGGTCGGTTTCCTTATCAAAAAGGACCCAGGGAAATCCAGGGAAGGGAAAATTTTGTAAGTCATTTTGGACTTTGGAGAATTATCATGGCCTTAACGATCAATAATAGCATTGCGTCTATCAATGCTCGGCGGCAATTGGAAAAGCATACCCTCCAATTGGGGAAGACTTTTGCTCGACTCTCTTCGGGGATGCGTATCAACACGTCCCAGGATGATGCCGCTGGCATGGCCATTACCAACCGTATGGTGGCTCAGATTCGGGGTATGAACGTGGCCATTCGCAATGCCAACGATGGTATTTCGTTGGCCCAGGTGGCGGAAGGTGCCCTGGATGAGACCCAAAACGCCCTGCAACGGATGCGGGAGTTGGCCATTCAGGCCGCAAACTCGACTTATTCGTCCAGTGATCGGAAAAATCTGCAAGCCGAGTTCGAGCAGATGTTGTCGGAGGTCAACCGAATCTCTTCGGGTTCTGAGTTCAATGGTGTCAGTCTGCTGGGTGGCATTAAAGTATCGGGTGGAGCTTCTTACAAAATTCAGCAGTTTGCTGGAACTTTTCATGTAGGGGCCGACGGTGGGCAGACGATCAACATCGATGTCGGTCGGGCAGGGCTTGAAGATCTCGGTCTTTATAACTACTCCTTTGCCGCGCAGGCGGTCAGCACGACAGCGATCGTCACGCGCAGTGTGAAAGTTTGGGTTTCGACCGCACTGAAGGCCAATTCGGCCCTGGGATTCATCGACAGCGCACTGGATTCTGTTTCCGATATTCGGGCCGCTTTGGGTGCGGCCCAGAGTCGCTTCCAATCGGTCATTGCCTCGCTTTCCAATATTGTTGAAAACACCGATGCCGCCCGTTCGCGGATTCAGGATGCCGATATCGCCACGGAAACAGCTAATTTGACCAAGTACACTATTCTTCAACAGGCTGGGGTGGCGATTCTGGCTCAGGCCAATCAGCAGCCGACGATTGCCCTGGCTCTGTTGGGTCGATGAAGTCAGCGGTCGTATCGTTAGAAAAAGGATCATTCGGGTCGGGTTGGCCTGAAAAAAAATGAACAGCCCAAGCGTCACAAGGGATGGCTGACAATGGAAACTGGGTTTCCGTACTCTCAAGGAATACGAACATGGCTTTGACAATCAATAACAGCATCGCCTCCATCAACGCCCGCCGGCAACTCGAAAAGCATACCCTGCAATTGGGGAAGACGTTTGCGAGGCTCTCTTCAGGGATGCGAATCAATACATCCCAAGATGATGCCGCTGGTATGGCGATTACCAACCGGATGGTTGCGCAAATACGTGGCATGAACGTGGCTATTCGCAATGCCAACGATGGTATTTCATTGGCTCAGGTGGCGGAAGGTGCCCTGGATGAGACCCAGAATGCCCTGCAAAGGATGCGGGAACTGGCCATTCAGGCGGCAAACTCGACCTATTCTTCCAGCGACCGCGCCAATCTTCAGGCGGAATTCGAGCAAATGTTGTCAGAAGTCCAACGTGTCTCGTCCGATACCACCTTCAATAACAACATTCTGTTGGGTGGTAGTGCCAATGGAAGATATGGAACCTCCTTCCAGGGAACCTTCCATGTGGGGGCCGATGCCGGCCAGACGATTACCATCAAGTTTAGTGTCATGAACGTATCGGCGCTGGGTTTGGTCAAACTTCATGGCACAAATACGGCAGCTTCTGCCGTTGCCAGAAGTGCGCAGATCAGCATTGGCGTCGCAGCCACGGCCAACACCGCCCTTGGATATATCGATTCGGCTTTGGATGCGGTTTCCACCTTCCGGTCATCTTTGGGTGCTTTGCAAAGTCGGTTTCAGTCGGTAATTGCTTCGCTCTCCAATGTGGTGGAAAACACCGATGCCGCCCGTTCGCGGATTCAGGATGCCGATATCGCTACGGAAACGGCCAATCTGACCAAGTACACGATTCTTCAGCAGGCTGGAGTCGCGATTCTAGCTCAGGCCAACCAGCAACCGACGATTGCCCTGGCCTTGTTGGGTCGATGAGAGAGAGGGTAAATAATAAGATCGGGTGGGGATTTGACTTCCCCACCCGGCGGTGACTTGCCAGTTTGGCGGCGGGTTGTTGGTTGGTTCTGTCTTTTGGAGCGATGATGGTTCTTGAGAGAGTTTCTGCGCAATGAACGGGGTAGGATGAAAGCGATTCTTTGTTGAAGGCCTCCTTGTCGATTAGCCCGTCTGATGGTGAGACGGGCTTTTTTTTCGGATGCTCATTGGGGCGTGTTGACATTCGATAATTTGTTACCACTCCTCTGGAAAATTATTAAAAGAAAAAAGGGGTCTGGGGGATTGCCCCCAGGGTTTTGATTTTGACTTTAAACAAAAAGGTTTCCATGCTCCGCTTTTGACTTTGTTTTTGACCTTTCCTTATGACTTTGTTTAAATTCAAAAGCAAAGTC
>PEAO01000152.1 GCA_002753615.1 Magnetococcales bacterium DCbin2 | reverse complement strand
GGCAATCCCCCAGACCCCTTTTTTCTTTTAATAATTTTCTAGGGTGTATCTCAAGCTATCGGACATTAATACGCCCTAATGTCAAGGGATTTCAAATGCAATTGCCCTGGGAATCAGGCGTTCCGATGTTGCGAATTCCTCCTGGAAGGTCTATCTTTCAAACAAGGCCATCCTTGGCCCGTTGGCCATACTGGCCCAACCATTCTTGACATGGTGCTACCCGTTTGGATACCCAGGATCGTACCGGACCACCTCCCTACGAAGCATCGTCTGCATCCAGCGATGAAATTTTGGCGTCGGATCCCCGTTTTGCCCCACTCAACACCGCATTGCAACACGAACCGGTTCTCCTCCCCCAGCAGTTGACCCAATTGCTGGGTTGCCAGGGGCTGAACGATTCCACCAATCTTCTGCATGTATTTCTTTCTGCGGGTTTGATCACCTCGGAGGCGATTCAGCAGGCCAAGGAGGGGAAAAGGAACACCTTGGGGCTGCCCATGTGGAAAATCCTGTTTGATCGCGGCATTATTGGCCCAAGGGCCATGGCCATGGGACTGGCCTTGACCCTCAACCTCCCTTACACCGAATTGGATCCGGGAGATATGGACCCTGCCGCAATTCGGCGGATGGATGGACATAACGCGATGGGTTGGGAAGCCCTCCCGGTGCAGTGGGATGGCACAGTGTTACGCATGGCATGTGCGGACCCGAAAAAGGTCGATCTGGATCGGGCAGAACAACTGGCGGGAATCAAAATTCACCTGTGTATCGCACCGCGCCATCTCATTCTGGATGCCATCGAGCATTGGTATGGCGGAGAAACCAGCACAGCCATCGGTCAACCCTTGGGTATGCTCGATTTGCGTGGTCTGACACCCACCGTGTTTTCAACATTCAACCCCAATGTATCGGTCACGATGTTGGTGGATCAACTCATCGTCAACGCGATCACCAAGCGCGCCTCCGATATCCACGTTGTCCCCGGTCAACGCTTTCTCCACATCCATTTTCGCGTCGATGGTCGCTTGTTGGAGGAAACACGCTTCCCTTTGCATTTAAAAAATTCTTTGATCTCCCGCATTAAGGTCGTTGCCGGAATGGATATCGCCGAAAAACGGTTGCCACAGGATGGCCATATTCAGGCGCGTCTGGCGGATCGGGTCTTGGATATCCGGGTGTCCGACATCCCCTCGGTGCGGGGAGAAACCATGGTGTTGCGCCTCTTGGATCTTCAGGTGGGACTGGTCCCCATGGAAAAGCTTGGATTTGAAGAAAATGATTTGGAACGCTTTCGTCGCAATGTGGCCCTTCCCCACGGTTTGATCTTGGTGACCGGACCTACCGGAAGCGGCAAATCAACCACCCTGCGTGCCGCTTTAGATTATATTGTTCGCCATCAATTTTGCCATATCCTCTCCGTTGAGGATCCCGTGGAAGTCCGTATGGAAGGGGTCACGCAGGTTCAGGTCAATCCCCGCATCGATTTTACGTTTCCCAGGGCTTTGCGCCAATTTTTGCGTCATGACCCGGATGTCATTATGGTCGGAGAAATTCGTGACGCCGAAACGGCCAAAATATCGGTCCAAGCCGCCTTGACAGGGCATCGGGTTTTTTCCACCCTCCACACCAATGATGCCCCGGGGGCGGTGACACGGTTGGTGGATATGGGGGTGGAACCGTTTCTGGTCTCTTCCGCCATCAGTATGGTCGTTGGACAACGCTTGGTCCGTCGCCTTTGTCCCAACTGCCGCCGGGGGCACCCACCCACACCACAGGAATTACGGTTGTTGTCTATCATCGCTCCCGATCCATCTCCACCACCATCGGTTGCAACCTTGTATGAAAGTGCAGGCTGCGCCGCTTGTAACCATACGGGCCATGTGGGACGCACGGTGATTTACGAAATGTTGACTGTTGATGAAACATTGCGGCAGAAAATTGCCCGCAACGAAAGCACCTCCAATCTGCGCCGGAGTGCCGTGGATCGGGGATTTAAATTGTTGGTGGAAAACGGTTTGACCAAGGTTATTCAGGGGGTTACATCGCTTGCAGAGGTGACTCCCTATATGGAACCTTTGATGAATGACGGTTAAAGGGGATCGCGGTCATGTCTTGCGGATTTGTTCGTGTGTTGATGATCATCGGCATGGTGGTGGCGGTTCCCGCCATGGGGGAACCGCCACCACCGTCACCACAACCGGTATGGGATATGGAATCATTTTCCCTGGACGGTCTGGCTGCTGCCCGGGGAGAGGTGGAACAGACCCTCACCGCCATTCCTTCCGATTCCAAAGAATCCAGTCCCGAAGGGTTGATGCGGTCGGCACTGAAATCCCGGCAATCGTTGTTGGTGGAACTTGAGGAATCGTTGAAACGTCGGCTTATGTTGCAAACAACAGCACCGCAACGGATTCAATCGGCGGAAGAAACGGCCAATACCCTGGCGCAATTAAAAAAACGATCCGAACCCATCCCACCCAAAAACCCCACAGGGGAAATATTTGATGCTGTGCGGGAAAAATTGAATATCGCGTCTGGAAAGCTGGAAGAATCCAAACGGGAAATGCGGGAACGCGCCGATATCATGCAAGGTCTCAGCGAGCGGATGACCAAGACGCGGGATCGCCAGCGTGAAGCCCAACGCAATGAGGAAAAATTTCGTAATCTTCTTGCGGGAACCAACCCCATCGATAATCGTGTCGTCGTGGTACGTATCGAAAATGAGAAACTCACCCAGCGTGTTACCTTGGAAATCATCAAGGAACTGGAAGCGGAACAAGAATTTGAAAAACAAACAGCGGGTGTCCGCGATCAACGGATGGAATTGGCACAGTTGGAATTTGATCGCATCCAACAAGAGTTTCTCCTTTATCAGGAGGCCTTGACCAAGGTTCAAAGCCAGACTTTAAAAGCCCAAGAGGCAGAGGTTACCCAGAAAAATGAGGCCGTTGAGAAGGCTACCAGCTTGGATGACCTGTTTTTGGCCACCTGGGAGGCGAAGATCGCCCGTGTGAGTCGCAATACAACGGGTTATTCCGCACTGCTTAATGAAATTTTGGCATCCAGTGCCGAACAGGAAGACAAGCTGAAAATGGAGCGTGAGGAGCTTAAAAATTTGCGTGCCATGGCCGGACAAGGATCCAGTTTGAGCGAATTAGCATCGGAAGTTTTCAAGGAGGCTTATCTGCGGGTCAGCGGCAGCAGAAAAGAACTCAAGGCGATTGATGATGGCGAACTGGACCAACGCATCAAAGAAGCGATGGCTCGGCAGTTTGAAATCACCGCTGTGCTGCCTGGACTGCGCGGACAATGGCGGGAAGAACTACAAAATGCATCTCAGGAATTGCGTGAAGCGCAACTCAAACCCTTTACTGAAAAAGCGGAAAAAATTTTCAACGCCTATCGTTCCCAACTTTCCGAAGAAAAACGCCTTTTGCTGGATATCAGTCTTCAGGGGCAACGTCGGAAGATATTACCCATGGAACGGCAGGAGGTGTTGGCAGAATTGGAGTCTTTTGTCTTATCACGCATATTCTGGGTACAAGACGACCTACCTGTTGGATTGACGATGGTGCGTCAGTTGTTGGGTGAAGTTTTTTCACTCAACCGCCCCTTTTCCTTGGTCAACTGGTGGCTTGATGTCCTATCAAGAAAAACCTTGGAAACATTGGTCCATTTTGTCCAAAGCGGTCGCATGGCATTTCTGGGTGGATTGATGTTGGTGGGATTGCCGTTATTTCTCGTTTGGATCGGTCGTCATATCCGCCACATCGCCAATACGGGTGGCGCATTCATGCACACGGGTATGGCCAAAACGCATCTTCTGGGGTTGGTGGCGGCGGGTCTGACTCCGTTTTACTTGCTGGCCGTCGCCTGGGCCATTGATTCGATGGGTTTTCCTGCTGCCCTGGGTACGGTCATCTCCCGATCTTTGATCCATAGTGCTTTGTTTTTATTTTTGTGGCGACTCAATGTGTTTTTTCTGCGCCCCCCAGCCGTTTTGGCCACGACCATTGGAATTCCAGAAGATATTTGTAACGATGTCTACCGGGCTATTCGTATTGTTCTGCTGGCCTATCTGGTTTGTCTGTTACCCTGGATGATCTTCAATCATTGGCCTTTTGATTTTGAAGTGCTGCCCCGCTTGGGTTTAACCCTGTTTCAGATCGCAGTCATGGGAGCTATCTACCGTTTGATTCGATTGCGTTCCAGTCTGGTACAAAGATTTTTCAGTCTGGGGGACCGTGCGCGTGTGTTGGCACGCAATTGGGGTTTGATCATGTTTCCGGCGGTGATATTCATGGGTCTCATCGTGACGATGGATCTCTTGGGATATCGTTTTGGTTCCCGCTATCTGGCAATCAACGGCCTGTTAAGCTTCATAACCATCATTGCCATGACGGGTGCCTACCGACTCATCGCGGTTGTCTCGGAAAAAATGGTGCAACGATGGGGAAAGGAATACATCCTGACCTCCTCAGACCGATCAGACCCCTCTAAGACGGGGCACTTGGTCCGTCAAATTCAGGGGCCATTGAGTTGGATCGTTTTTCTCACGGGAATTATTTCTCTGGCCGGTTATTGGGGGATCAACGAAAGTGTCATCCGCTCTTTGAGTGATATCACCCTTTACAGCGTGACGGGTTCCGACGGTCAGATTCAGTTTGTCACGCTGGCCGATTGGGGATCGTTTTTATTTTGTCTGTTTTTAGTATTTTGGATCGCCAACCGTTTGCCCCATGTATTCAATTGGTTTGTTTTTTCACGGATGAATATGGATCCGGGGATGCGGTATGCCATCATTACCATGACGCGCTATTTTGTGATTCTGACCGGTGTTTTTGTCGCATTTTCATTTCTTAAACTGGATTTGGCCAAAATTGGCTGGTTGGCTGCGGCCATTTCTGTCGGCTTGGGGTTTGGTCTCCAGGAAATTGTCGCCAATTTTGTCAGTGGGATTATTCTTTTGGTGGAACGTCCCATTCGTGTGGACGATTTGATCACTGTGGGTACCATGTCGGGACGTATCACCCGCATCAACATTCGCGCAACCACCCTGCGCAATTTTGATCAACAGGAAATATTAATCCCAAACAAACAGTTGATCACACAGGAGGTGACCAACTGGACCTTGGGAGATACCAGAATTCGATTGGTTGTTCCCATCGGCGTTGCTTATGGAACGGATGTGGATCGGGTGGGTGCCATTTTGGAGGAACTGGCCAAAAGTATCCCCGAAGTATTGACCGACCCGGCTCCAGAAGTTTATTTCCTTGCGCATGGTGCCAGTTCTCTGGATTTTGAGTTGCGCGTTTTTCTGAACCATCCCAACTTAAAGTTACCCGTACAGGATCGGCTGAACCGGCTGATTTACAAGCGTTTCCAGACGGAAAAGATTGAGATTCCCTTTCCCCAGAGCGATATCCATATCCGTTCTGGATTGGAAAGGTTATGGGCGACACCGGTATCGGAAAGCTGATACACCGAACTTTTCCGTGTATCCGGTTTTTGTTTTTTGTCAGCGGTAACAGTACCGGCCATCCTCGGCCAATTCGCGCAAGGTTTCCAGCAAATCTCGGCATCCGATGACCGTGGCCTCCAGGCGGTGCAGATGGCTTTTTTTATAATATCCCCGATGAACAAGGTCCGGGACAATCAAACGCAGGTCGCGACGACGCGAAAGGTTGGGCTCAAACAAGTGGGTCGTGGTTGGCCACAGTTTGCCGTCACTGTCCCGGCTGTGTAAGCACCAAGTTTCCTTGGTGAAAGGATCATGCGGTAGGATGGGGCGGATGATCTCTTCGATGGCATGAAAAAAGGTTAACGCCCGGATATCCACCCCCAAAAGCAGATTGATTCCGTTGTGTTCCAACATGCGGGCATACGGAGAACCCGCCCCACACGGGGTACGGCACAGGTGGTGATCTTGGGTGATGACCTTGGCCAAGGCCCCCCAAGCAGCCACGGAATGCGTTGGATGGAGGCTGCGAACGACGCCACGGCTGCGCCGGAATAATTCCGACACCAATCCCATTTGGCTGGGGGTCCGTCGTATATCGAACACCTGTCCACTCTCGGCCCAGTCTCGTGCCAATCCGGTAAAGGGGAGCGTCGGCATCAACAGAGTTCCATGGCTGCCGACGACCTCCTGCAAAATACCCAGGAGATCCCGGGGTGTCCCGGTAAACCCTGCAAAGCCATCCCAGGAGCAGTGGACCATGACCACCGCCCCTGGCCCTATGCCCAGACGGCCCAGGAGGGCAACCAGATCGTTGGTATCAAACCCTTGAAACCGACGGATGGCCCGTAAACGGAGCCGCTGGTAACTGGATTTGAGACGTTGTTTTACCAAGATGGACAATGGTTGGCTCATGGGGTTTTGAGGTGCAGGGTTGCGGTTTTGGGGCTTTGGATACGGCTCCGATTGGGAGGGTTCCATCGTATCGCGCTGGTCAGGGCAATCGCATTTGAAATTGGCACGTCCAAATGCCTTGGAAAAGATAAATTATTAAAAGAAAAAAGGGGTCT
>PEAO01000151.1 GCA_002753615.1 Magnetococcales bacterium DCbin2 | reverse complement strand
ATCAAAACCCTGGGGGCAATCCCCCAGACCCCTTTTTTCTTTTAATAATTTTCTAGGTGTGACCCAAACTTTGAGCCAATCGCTCACTGTTGAGTACCCTGTCCGCCACCGAAACACCACCCATGTAATTGCCACACAGATAAAGTCCACGCCAAGATGCCAGTGCTTGCCGTATCTGATCCAATCGTTGCAGGTGTCCCATGGCATATTGGGCAATGGCCCGTTCATACCGGGTAATCCGAACAAATCCAGGAGATGCCCCAATCCCCAGAACACCCCGCAATCCTCCCAGTGCCCCCGCCACCAAAGCATCGTCACCCTGAGCAACCGTCGTCGGATGCCGCGTCCCCCCCATAAAAGCGGTCAAAATCACCCGATCCAGCCCAGCACGCCCCGGAAAAAGGGTGGAAGAAAACAAACATCCCAAAAGATCCAACCCCTCCCGGCCCGGCAATAAAAATCCAAAACCATCCAAAAGATGTTTAACCTGACACCGATCAAACCCCAATGCCATCGACACCACCGGGGCATGATGAATACCCGCCAAGTGCTGCGCAGCCAGTCCAGACAATGATTCTAACAAGGGTACCGCCGCAAACGCAGGAATGGCCAAAAACAACCAATCACCGGTCTCCCGAACACCGCCCCCCCCATCCACCTGCCATCCCCCCTGGGGCAATGCCGTCAGCCGCTCCACAGTCACCCCGGTCATAACCCGAACCTGGCTGGAACCCGATGCCATCAATCGGGTCCGTAGTGCGGTGATCAAACTTTCCATGCCGTTCTCAAAGGAAATCAGCCGACCCTTGGGCATCCCGGTAACACGACCTTTTTTCCGCATGGCATAAGCCCCACGAATCAACGATCCATAGCGTTCTTCCAAAGCATAAATCTTCGGTGTGGCAGCCCGAATGGAAAGCACCTGTGGATCACCCGCATACACACCGGAAATAAAAGGATCAATCGCCCAATGGAGAAATTCCGGCCCCAGTCTGCGGCTGACAAAAGCAGCGACCGACTCTTCCGCCTCCGCCCTGGACCAAAATGGCTCCAAAAGAAGCCTCAGCTTGGCCGACGGTGAAAATAAAGGGGTTTGTAAAAATTCCCATGGCGAGGTCGGCAAGGGGAACAAGCGACCCAATTTTTGCACATACCGCCTGGAAGCCTTTTCATTGGCCACCTGGGGGACCAGACCCAGTTGCGCCATAACCCGGCCTAAGGCATCCGATTCATCCCCCGGCTTGTGCAACGTGGAATTGGGACCATGCTCCACCAAAAACCCTTCCGACTGCGAGGAGCGGATAACCCCGCCCACACGCGGCTCTTTTTCCAACAACGTCACCGCGACACCCGCCTGCCGCAAAAAAAAAGCAAGGGATAATCCAGAGATACCGCCACCAACAATGATTGCACGTTTGCTGGTCATAGGGTTTTGGAAAAACTTTTTTGGATGGATCCGTGCGTCAAATGCCAATCAAAAACCATACAGATATTACGAATCATCAACTTACCCACCGGCATCACCTCCAAGCCACCGTCGGTCCATGATAGCAGTCCATCGGCCACCAAAGGTTGCAGTGCCTGCAATTCTTCCCGAAAATAGTCCGCGAACACCACCCCAAACCGGGTTTCAATGTCGGCAAAATCGAGGGCAAACCGACAAATCAAGCGGTTGATGACCGCATTGCGAATTTGATCGTCACGGCTGCGTCGGAGTCCCCGAAAGATGGGAGAGTGACCCTGATTCACCGCATCACGATAGGTCTCCCATGTTTTATGATTTTGGGCAAAGACCTCCCCCACTTGGCTGATGGAAGAGACCCCCAAACCCAACAGATCACAATCGGCATGGGTGGTATAGCCCTGAAAATTGCGATGCAACATCCCCCCCTTTTGCGCCAAGGCCAGCTCATTGTCCGGTTTGGCAAAATGATCCATGCCAATATAGACATAACCCCGTTGCAGCAGCGTCTGTATGGTCATCTCCATGATCGCCAATTTTTCCGCCGCCGATGGCAACTGTTCTGGATGGATCCGTCGCTGCGGCATAAAATAGTGCGGCAGATGGGCATAATTGAAGATGGCCAACCGATCGGGATCCAGTTCATCCAAAACTTCCGTCAGGCTTGCCCCGAACGATGCACTCGTCTGCAATGGCAGGCCGTAGATCAAGTCCAGGTTGATGGAGTGAAATCCAGCGGACCGCGCCTCGGCCACTACCCGTCGATTTAATTCCATGGGTTGAATACGATTGACCGCCCGCTGCACCCTGGAATCGGTATCCTGAACACCGAAAGAGATTCGATTGAATCCCATCCCCCGCAAGCGATCAATAGCTCCCGGCGGCACCTCTCGCGGATCGATTTCAATCCCATATTCACCGGTATCGTCCGAAAAAAGAGTGAAATGGCGTCGCAACTGTTGAAACAAAGAGGCCATCTCCTCCAAGGAAAGAAAAGTCGGGGTTCCCCCCCCCAGATGCAACTGTTTGACCGGCCTCTCCCCCGAAATCCATCGGCCCACCAACGCGATTTCCCGAAAGAGCAATTCCAGATAGACCGCCGCCTGGGTGCGATCTTTGGTGACCAGTTTGTTACACGCACAATAAAAACAAACCGTGTCACAAAATGGAATGTGAACATAAAGCGAAACGGGCCGATGTGGCGTTTCCTCCTGCACCCGCGCCACCTCGGCAATCATTTCGTCCGCTGCAAAAGGTTCGACAAAACAAGGGGCGGTGGGATAAGAGGTATAACGGGGACCGGAAACATCATATTTTCCGATCAGATCAAGATTGAAGGCGACCGACGGTCGTTCTGGTGATTGATTGATCACGGTAGTGACTCGATCCATGGGAAAGAGTGAAAGAGATGAAACGTCCAGCCACCAAGGTTTCCGCGAAACATTACGACAAATGCATTCAATCCGGGAGGGGCCACGCGGCATTTTACACTTTTTTGGTCACATGATTGCAACCTGATGGCTTTCAGTCCGTGAATATGTTATCGAAATGTGGCATACTACGATGTGACGGTCAACCCAAACGGGCCTACGGTACCCGGCGCGGCAGATGTTCGTCACGGTAACATTACTCTGATGCATGGTCATCCAATGAAAACTTCATCCAATCGCGAACAGCAATTATTTTTGGTAACGGGCGGAGCCATACTTTTTTTGATCCTGGCGGTGGTGGTTTTCAACATGATCAGCACCCCCAGTGCAGTCCCTGAAAAACATGTCGAGCCGGTTTCCAAAGTATTAACTGCGGAATCACAGACTGCCGAAGCCACCCAAGAGACCCATGATGCCTGGAAGATCAACATCGGTCCAGGAATCAACCCACCGGCTCCGCAGAACCAAGATAATACCGTCTATCTGACTCCGAGAGAAATTCAAACGCCTACCCAGGCGCAAGCCGAACCCGATCCCGCCACAGCACCCACCACGGCAATAGACCCCCTCGGCAAATCCAGGCAGATGCTTGAATCCACCCCCGTGACTGCCAATGCAGAACCCAAAACCACGGCACCCGCACCCAAAACGCCACCCATGGAACCCAAAGCCACAGCACCCGCACCCAAAACGCCGCCCGCCACCAGTCGCGCTGCCGCCGTTCCGGCACCAACGCGACCAGAACCGGAAGCCCGGCACCAAGCAGAAAAGCCGGTCGCCGAAAAACCGATCAATAAACAACAACCTGCACCCGTTAAAGAACAACCTGCACCCGTTAAAGTGGTGAAGGCTCCAGAGAAGCCTGTCCCCCCACCCGAACCGCCAAAAGCGGCTCAGGCACCCAAAACCGACTATTCCGAAGCCATTGCCCAAGTGATTGCCAAGCAGTTCAACCCATCGGAGACCGCTGCTGCCAAGCGGACCGTGCCATCCAAACAACAACCTCCTGAGACGTCCAAGCCACCCGCAACGTCCTCCGGGTCGAGCTATCAGATACAGATTGCTTCGTTCTCCACCTCCGAGAAAGCCAAAGCATTGGCGGATCGCGTCGGTGCCGTCGTTTTCCAAGGCCGCCGTATGCCCGTCAATCAATCGAGCATCACCGTCAACGGCAAATCTTATTTTCGCGTGCGTGCCGGTCCCTTTGTCAATCGGAACAACGCAGAGGCGGCCCTGCAAGCCCTCAGCCAAAAGGCGGGCGTCAGCGGTTCCATCCAGGCGCAGGATTGAGTCCTCATGACTCAGTTGCAGGTCGTCGATGTTGCCCATCGTTTTGGCCGCAGGGGGGTTCTGCGTGGGATCAATCTTCGGGTCGGTGCCGGCGAATGCGCCGTTCTCTACGGAGCCAACGGTTCGGGAAAATCAACCCTGTTGTCCCTGTTGGCGACACGGTTGCGGATTCAGCAAGGCCATTGCCTTCTGGGTGACCTGGATATTCAAAAACATGCCGAGATGGCCCGTCAACGGATTATCCTGATCGGACACCACAGCCATCTTTATGGCCATCTGACTCCGTTGGAAAACCTTATTTTTTTCCGCGACATCTACCAACTTGATACCACTCAGGATCTCCTTGTCCAAGCCATCACCACCGTGGGTCTCGCCCCCTTCATCCAACAACCCATCCGCTGGTTCTCCGCCGGGATGAAAAAACGGTTATCCCTGGCCCGTATCCTGGTCAGCCATCCCGACATGTTGCTCCTGGACGAACCTTATTCGGCACTGGACCATGCAGGGGTCGTGTGGATCAACACCGTCATCGACACCTTCCAAAAACAGGGCGGATTGGTCATCATGGCCAGTCATGACCCTGAGCGCGTCGCCGCCCTGGATCACACCCCCTGGCGACTGGATGCAGGGATATTGCAACCATGGGTGGAACCCAACCGGTGTTAAAAGCAATTTATCGACTGGCATGGAAAGATGTTATGGCCGATTTTCGCCATCGCTCCACATTCTCCTCCATGCTGTTTTTTTCCGTGGCGGTCCTGTTGGTTTTCCAGGCCGCTTTCGAACCCGATCCGCGTGAAGCCCAACGGCTCGTGCCGGGCTTGTTGTGGACGACGGTTTTGTTCACCACCATCATGGGTTTGGGACGGGTGTTTCAGTCTGAGGAGGAAAACGGTGCTTTTGAAGGGTTGATGTTGGCCCCTCTCCCACGAGGAGCCATTTTTTTTGGCAAATGGCTGGGCAATCTGACACTATCCCTTATGGTTATGGTGATGCTTGTCCCTTTGACCTTGATCCTGTTCAATGTCACACTCTGGTCTCATGTGCCGATGCTTTTGTTTTTGCTTTTTTTGGGGACCATGGGACTCACCGCGCTCGGCGTCCTTTTGGCCGCCATGACCCAGACCGCCAGATCCCGTGAAACCCTGCTGGCCCTCCTGCTCCTTCCTCTGGTATCACCCCTGCTCATCGCCGGAGTCCAGGCCATGGCGGTCGTGATCACCACGGGCGACCTCAGTGGGCCATGGTTAAACCTGCTATTAATTTTCGACGCCATCTACTTAGCCCTGGCACCGTGGGGCTTCGGGTGGCTGGTAGAGGAATGATGACGATGAATCGATTATTCGCCCTAAACCGTTGGTTGGGCTGGCTCACCCTGTCACTCCTGGCAGCGGCACTCTGGCTGGTGTTTACCGCTCCGGTAGACTATCAGCAAGGCAACTCGGTACGTATCCTCTACATGCATGTCCCTTCCGCAAAAATGGCCCTGTTTGTTTATATTGCCCTCACCTTGTTCAGTGCTTGGCATCTTTGGAAAAAAAGTGAGACCGCCGACATTCTCGCCGAAGCCTCCGCCCCGGTAGGTGCCGCCTTTGCCCTGGTAACACTGGTATCGGGATCCATCTGGGGCAAACCCATGTGGGGTACTTGGTGGGCCTGGGATGCCCGTCTGACCTCCATGCTGGTCCTTTTGATTCTCTACATGGGTGTCATTGCCCTCAGAAACGGCATCGATGACCCCATCAAAGGGGGCCGCGCTACCGCTATCCTGGCGATTTTTGGTGCCATTGATCTACCGATCATCCATTTTTCCGTCTCATGGTGGCGCACCCTCCACCAACCGCCATCCTTTGGCCAAGCCTCGACGGGATCCACCATCACCGGCCCGCTCCTGCCACCGTTGGTTTGGATGTCCGTCGCTTTTATCTTTTTGGGTACCTATCTTGTCATCCTCAAAGCACGGGAAATCCGTGGACGGAAAATCTTGGAAAACCTTGAAACCGAAAGAACCTCCCATGCCTGATTATTCCGTCTATGTCATCGCAGTCTATGCATTGGCCACCCTGGTTTATGGGGGGGTGACCCTATCGAGTTGGCGTGCCATCAAAACCATCGAAACCCGCATCGCCCAACAGGAAAATATGCCGTTTGAGAGAAAATATCATTAGGGCGTGTTGACATTCGATAATTTGTTGCCCCCTGAAAAGTGATTAAAAGAAAAAAGGGGTCTGGGGGATTGCCCCCAGGGTTTTGATTTTGGTTTTGCCTTTTACGCGCCCTTTATCCCGAAGCATTTTTCCCGCGCCTTTTCTTTTAAAGGGAAAAATGCGCAGGCGCGCGCCTTGGTTTGCCTTCTTTCGCGGTTTTTGCGAAAGAAGGCAAACACAAT
>PEAO01000047.1 GCA_002753615.1 Magnetococcales bacterium DCbin2 | reverse complement strand
GGGCAATCCCCCAGACCCCTTTTTTCTTTTAATAATTTTCTAGGGTGTATCTCAAGCTATCGAACATTAATACGTCCTAACATCAAGGGATTCCAAATGCAATTGCCCTGTGGGTTTTGTGCCCCTTGACGCGAGAAACCTCCAGTATCACACCATGCTTGAAGTGTGTTTTACTCCGAATGCATCCTATTTGCCTTTCTTCGCAAAAACCGCGAAGAAAGGCAAACCAAGATCTTCATCTCCAACATTTGTCTCAGCGCAAAAACGTCCCAAAATTCCGATCACCCCAACGCTCAATCCGCATCATCCAGGCAGGCTGGTCCAACTCAATCTTGATATAAAAATGATTCCCCTGCATGGAAAAACGGTTGCCAGAAATCAACTCATGCAATTCGTAACTCTCTCCATAACCGATGCCATAAGCTTCGGTAGGGATAAAAATCTCCCCCTCCTGCCGATTGAACGGATCCAGATTGACGGCTGTCAAAATAATATTTTTCCAATCCTCGGAGGCTTTGCCGTAGAAAATAATGTTGGCATTGTCCGAACGGAAAAATTTAAGATTTTTTGAATGCTGCAAGGCTGGATTCTCATGGCGGATGGCATTGATCCGGGAAATGAATTCCTTGATGTTTCCCGGACGATCCCAATCCCAAATCTTGTACTGATACTTCTCTGAGTTCAGATATTCTTCCTTGCCCGGGACCGCAGCGTTTTCACATAACTCATACCCACTGTAAATTCCAAACACCGAAGAAAGTGTCGCCGCCAAAGCATAACGACTCATGAAGGCCGGACGCCCCCCCTCCTGGAGAATACGGGGTAGAATATCCGGCGTGTTGGCAAAAAAGTTCCACCGCATGTACTCCTTGACATCGTTCTCCGTCAATTCCCGGAGATACTCTGTCAACTCTACCTTAAAGTTGCGCCAAGTAAAATAAGTATACGATTGTGTAAAACCAACCTTTGCCAACATTTTCATCATGGGAGGCTTGGTGAACGCCTCCGAGAGGAAAATAACCTCTGGATGCTCCCTTTGGATTTCACTGATCAACCATTCCCAAAAGGCAACCGGCTTGGTATGGGGATTATCCACCCGGAACGTATTGACACCGTGGCTGACCCAGAACATCAGGATATTTTTCATCTCCTGCCATAACGACTTCCACTGCCCCTCTGGGGCACTGAAATTGAGCGGATAGATATCCTCATACTTCTTGGGTGGATTCTCGGCATACTTGATCGTGCCGTCGGGCCGTTTAAAAAACCATTCTGGATGCTCTTTGACATACGGATGATCTGGGGAACAATTGATGGCAAAGTCCAAAGCGACATCAAAATCCATTTCCCGACATGCCTTGACAAAACGATCAAAATCGTCAACGGTCCCCAATCCTGGTTCGATCCCGTAATGCCCACCCGTTTCATTACCAATGGCGTAGGGGCATCCTGGTTCTTCGGGACCGCATTCGAGCGAATTGTTGGAACCCTTGCGGGCCGTCCGCCCAATGGGATGAATGGGGGTCAGATAAATAACATCAAACCCCATGGCTTTGATATCTGGCAACCTGCGGATACAATCATCGAAAGTGGCACTCTTGCCCGGCTCAGTCCCCTGGGAACGCGGAAAAAATTCATACCATGCCGCAAATCTTGCCCGGACCCGATCCACATAGACCTCCAACGGCGGATCCCGCATGGTGACATCGGCGGCCAACTCACCAACCTCATGATTGGCCAACAATTCCACCTTTTCATGGTCCGAACCGCACGCCGCCAACCGTCCCAACAAATCCTGATAAAAGTTCTTTTCTGACCGCTTGGACGCCTTGGCAGCGATCTGCCGCAAAAGTGCCTCTCCCTCAATTAAATCGCTACGGACATCTTCATTGGCATCGCTCTTTTTTTTGGCATCCTGAATCCATGTTGCAAAAAGATCGGTATAGGCCTCCACCGTAAAAACGTATAAGGCATTTTTTTCCGGTTTGAACGTCCCTTCCCACAGACAAAGACCCGGATTAATCTGCCGCATGGGGGTCTCGGACCACATTTTACCGCCAAATTTTTCTCGAAATTTCAAGAAAACCTTGATCACGGAATGGCCATCGCGGTACACGACGGCACGGACGACGATGTTATCCCCAACTTCCCGTTTGATGGGATAACGTCCCCCATCGACCGCAGGTGTGACCTGTTCGATTACGATGGGAGAAGGGTTTCTCATGCTCATACTCATGCACAATCACTCCAGCTTGACGGTAGATCGAGGGGGAAAAACCTTATTTTAAGACATGTTGTTTATAGAGTTCAAAAGTCTGCCTAGCAATGCTCGCCCAACTGAATTGCGCCTCAACACGCGCTCTCCCCTTGTCTCCCATGGATTTCATCAGGGATTTGTCGTCCAGCACCTTGTTGATGGCAAGGGCCAGTGACTTGGAAAACTCAGGAGGATTGGTCGGTTCAAATGGACTTTCCTGATACTGCTCAAATTCGACCAGATAACCAGTCTGACCATGCTGGACGATTTCGACGATGCCACCCACAGCACTGGCGACCACGGGCGTTCTGCACGCCATAGCTTCCAGATTGATGATGCCGAATGGCTCATAAATGGAAGGGCAACAAAATACCGACGCACGAGAATAGAATTGAATGACCTCCTTCTTACTCAGCATTTTTTGGATCCAGATGACGTTCTTTCTTTTTTCGCTGACCTTGCGGACCCCTTCCTCCATTTCATGCAGAAGATCGTCGGTATCGGGGGCACCGGCGCACAGAACAATCTGGGCTTCATCATTGATGTGCTTGATGGCATTGACCAAGTGGATGATCCCCTTTTGCCGGGTGATGCGACCGACAAATAAAACGATGGGCTTGTTGGGATCCACCCCATATTTCTCCAGTGCATCAACCTTGTCGGTCTCCTGGTATTCCTGAATATCGATACCATTGTAGATGACACTGATACGGTTGGGATCAACATCGAAAAAACGGAGAATATCGTCCTTCATACCGTTGGACACGGCAATGATGCCATCGGCACTCTCCAGGGCCGTTTTCTCGATCCACACGGACAGATCATAGCCCATGCCCAACTGTTCACGTTTCCAGGGACGTAGCGGCTCTAAGGAGTGCGTGGTGATAAAAAACGGTATTCCATAGGCCTTTTGCGCAACAATACCACCCATGTGGGCGTACCATGTGTGACAATGCACCAATTGGGCATCAATGGGGTTGGCATTGAACGAAATGCAATTATGCATTGCAGTCAATGGTGATTTCAGCTTGCTGTCGCAATTCTTGAACGTTTCGGGGGAAAAATCCAATCCGCGCACCGTCAACCTGCCCGAGGTGTCATTCTGATTCCCAAAACACCGCACTTCCACATCCATGAGCTGGGCCAGCTCCTTGGATAGATATTCCACATGAACGCCGGCCCCGCCATACACATTGGGTGGATATTCCTTGGTAAGAAACAGCGCTTTCATAGGTAGGTTCTCCTGATCTTATTTTTTCTCGGCAATTTCGGCCATTGGTGCCATAATGAGCTGGCAGGACTATGGGAGGCATGGTGGCTTGGGCTGATTGTGAAGTTCATGAGGGATCTGGAGTTCGGGCCACAGCCGTTTTGGATACTGCCAAGCAAACCCAGCCAACACACCCCAACCCTTTCGCACAGTGTAACCGAGATATGGTCGTTTCCCAAGGTACAGACCACCGTACACGGCACATTATTACCGCGCACGCCCCCGTGGGAGCGACCGTTGCACGCTCAACACCCGTACCCAAGAAGATTCACTTTCGTGATGTTAACCATTTTTATAATAATTTCTCGCGGATTAGTGCCCACCTATCGTCATATCCATGAATTTCTTTGTTACTCCCGTCTAGCACTGTCCCCTTAAAAACGCGATGGGAAAAACGCACCCGATTGTCTTGACACAGCAGCGAAACCCTAAAATACAGTGTGTTTCAAGTTTACACCAATCAAATTGTTCTTTAATATCTAAAAAATATTTTATCTGACTAGGAAATTTTACGTGTATAACGCCCCCAATCATGGATCGCGTTCAATTTCTCTTGGAATTGATATAAAGATCCGTGTCAAAGGCTTTCTACGAAGTTACAGTGGCCAATCAGGGGACGAAAAATTTGGAAAAATGGCCCCTGCGGATCACTACCCCCACTTTCAGGGTATTGGGTCCGATCGTCGGTGAACCATTATGAATCGAAACTCAATTTTAGACAGGGAGAAGATAGATGGCGAGCATTAAACTCAAAGGTAATCCCTTCAACACCTGCGGCAGCCTTCCGTCCGTTGGTGCTGCGGCCCCCGATTTCCAATTAACCAAAACCGATCTTTCCGATGTTTCCCTGAAGGATTTTTCCGGTAAGAAAGTAGTCCTCAACATTTTTCCAAGCATTGATACACCCGTGTGTGCCGCCTCGGTGCGTCATTTTAACGAGGCCGTCTCAAAGCTCAGCAATACGGTTGTTCTTTGTATTTCCCTGGATCTTCCGTTTGCCCATGATCGCTTCTGCGGTGCAGAAGGACTTAAAAACGTGATTTCCGTATCTGAGCTGCGCAAGCGCGGTTTTGGCGAGGCGTATGGTATCCGCATCGTCGATGGACCGTTGGCCGGTTTATTTGGCCGGGCCATTGTGATTGTCAATGCCGCAGGAAAAGTTTCTTACACCGAGTTGGTTCCCGAAATCACCCAGGAACCCGATTATGCCAAGGCATTGGCCGCCCTGTAAAATCAAAGATTTCTTACCGCTGATCGTGGCATTGATCAACGCCCGGATATTATCAATCCGGGCGTTTTTTCGTGTACCCTGATTCAGACAATCTCCAGCCCCCCCCCGCAATCACACTCAGCAACGACCATCATTGAGCTTGTACGGTCCATTGGCACCAACGCCAATGGGGACTCCACCTGCTGGACCATCATCTCTCCATGAAATATCGCCGCCGCTCCTGTTCCATCCGCTCTACGGCGTAGCGCAACATGGTGCGCGGCATACCACACGCGTGTTTTTCCAGGAAGTCATCCAGAATGGCCGAGTCTACCTTACCAGCCTCCCGCAGCATCCATCCAACAGCTTTGTGCATCAGATCGTGGGTGTCGGTGAGCAGCCTTTCCGCAAGATCCAGCAATTCATCCAATTGATTCCTTTTGATCATCGGCCATGTCGCCAAAACACAAACGCGCCGTTCCCAGATGTTGCACGATTGGACCATGGTAAACAGAATAGGACGTTCACCTGGATTGCACAGCAGATATTCCCCCAGGATTTTAGGCGCAGACAAGTCTACCAGATCCCAGTTGTTCACCCGGTCAAGATGGGTACGATAGAATGCTACGATCTCCCTTTGAATATCAGCATTTCCGCTCGCGGCAAAGCGTTCCACCAAAATCAGCAAACCAGTCAAACGATGTTCATGAATGGGGCTGGCCAACAGGTGCCTGATCTCTTCCAGCGCAAGCCCCTTGTAGCGTTTTGCGATACGCCTTTGCTCTGGAACGCGCACACCGATGAACTGGTCCCCTGCGCCATACTGACCTGGACCGGTCTTGAAAAAGCGTGACAGGTGGTGCGCCTTGTCGATGCTTCCCAGGGAATTCAGTTCCTCTTTCACAATTTCCGCAATCATTTTTCTACCTTGGGATATTTCCCTTTCGGATTTCAGTGAATGTCAGAACGCAAGACCTAACCCTTATTTTCTCTAATTTCCTCTCTCATCGACACGGTTGAATTTATCGTTGCGGGCTTCCTGATTGCTTTCGCTCTCCAAGATTTCAACGATGCGCACATCCTCGCGAAGAAGATTCGGAGAGGAACCCTTCCAGGATTTCAAAATTGGCCTTGCTGCGCAGTAGGCGTTTCAAGGCCCAGTCGAAGCTGATCAACCGCCGTTGTTTCACTTTTATTGATCCACCGTAGAAATCCGATCAACTTTCAATTTTGATAAAGTTGAGCATTTATCAGAAGTCCATGGTAGTCTTCTTGCCACTGAGAAACAAGTCGAAATTCTGGTTAAAAAAGAATGGGGGCATTCCACTGAACTCCAGGGACACCATCCATTCGGCCCTTCATTGTCTTCCCGGCCTCATGTCGGCTGGCGGATCAAGTGCCAAGGCGGATCCCATCGCACGCTGGAAAGGGATAGGTGGGCAGACGAGAATGTTTGCCTTTTACGACAAAGAGAAAATCGGTCCTCGCATGTTGTCACGTCTCTCACGCCAGACTGGTTTACAGCCCCAGAATCTGTAGCTGGGCCAAACGTCAGGACCTTCCAGCCCGACTTTCGAGGAACGTCTTACCGTTTTCCCTTGTGAGGGCATAAAAAATATGATTACTGTGCTGTATGGTCGGAAAAGCACGCATCTGTGAAAGGATGAGGTGTGCCTGTTTGTATGGGAATAAATACAGATAATTAAGGTGGATTATGGAAGTACAAAAATATAGGTGATCTTCCCCCCAGATTTCGAGACAATAAGTTAGTGACGCCTAAGAAAACACAGCTAGAAATTTGTCATACCGCTAAAAATATACTTCTTTTTAATCCTTCATGAATATAAATAAACCGCACATCGCTATGACAAACAAAATAAACTTTGCAACCTTAACTTACGAAAAGTTTCGTGAACTCGCGGTCACTAGCGGGTTGAGTCATCACGAAAAGGTAGGATTCCCCAATGAATACCGAGAGGGAAAAGAAGGTGAAATTTTCGCCGACATGCTGTTGAAGGTCGGATCTCTTAACCGAGAAAGACTCGTCGCACTTGAAATTGGTCCGGGGTGCAGTCAGCTACCGGTTATGCTAGCAAACCTATGTGCAAGTAAGCTTGGTACCGTTCATTTTGTGGACAGTCAGGAAATGTTACAACAGCTACCTGATGCACCTCATATTCAAAAATGGCCAGGCCGTTATCCCGAGACGCCCGGCTTGTTTGAAAAGTTGATTGGCAAGGTGGATTCCATTATTGCCTACAGTGTTATTCAATATGTATTTGCAGAAGCAAATCTGTGGGATTTTATTGATCGTTGTCTTGTGCTTTTAAATGATGGCGGTGAAATATTTCTTGGTGATATACCAAATGTAACAATGCGTAAACGCTTTTTCTCGGGTAACGAAGGCGTGCAACTCCACAAGCAGTTTACAGGTCGAGATGAAATGCCAGACGTTCAGTTCAATCAACTGGAGGCCGGTCGAATCGATGATTCAGTCGTTCTTTCAATCTTAGCGAGAGTGAGGGCGGAGGGGTATCATGCCTGGGTAATTCCTCAGAGAACTACACTGCCCATGGCAAATCGTCGTGAAGATATTTTGATTCGTAAACCCTGAGGAGGTGGAATGAAATCCAAAAATCTAGTCATCATTGGCGACTCTGCTTTCGCGGAGATTGCGCATGAATATTTTGATGTAGACTCGGATTACGAAGTGGTTGGTTTTTCAGTTGAGAGTGCCTACCTAAAAAGAGAAAAAATGAGAGGTTTACCGGTGGTGGCATTCGAAGATCTGGAAAAACATTTTGACCCAACAACACATTATATATATGTTGCAACGGTCTACACGCAACTCAATCGGCTGCGTACTCGTCTTGCTGAAATGGCTAAAGCCAAGGGGTATAAATTAGCATCCTATGTGAGTTCTCGCGCTTTCATCTGGCGTAATGTGGAATTAGGTGAACATTGCTTTATATTCGAAGACAACACTGTTCAACCATTTGTCAAGATCGGAAATAATGTCGTGCTTTGGAGCGGCAATCATATTGGACATCATTCGACGATACGCAGTAACTGCTTTATCTCGTCTCATGTGGTTATTTCCGGATTTTGCGATATTGGTGAAAATTCTTTTATTGGGGTCAATGCTACGCTGGCCAATAACATTTCCCTTGGTAAAGACAACTGGATTGGCCCAAATGTCGCAATTATGAAAAATACCGAGGCAGGTACTCTATTCAAGACAGAACAACCAGAACCAGCTAAAGTCTCTGCGATGCGATTCTTCAAGATCAAGGAATAACCTAATGATGCGCTGGAAAAAGCTGGGGCTTGTGTACGAGCTAGAGGGCAAATTGCCTTGGGCCAAGTCACATGCCATGATTCCAACGCCCGTAAGACTGAATGAAAAAATCATCCGCATCTTTGTTACTTTCTGCGATGACAAAGGGATCGGCAGGCCGGGCTATGTGGACGTGTCGGCGAACGATCCGCTCAAGGTGCTTGATGTCTCGCAACAGCCGCTACTTGAGCTTGGCAAACCGGGTACTTTTGATGAAAATGGGTTGCTTACTTGTAGCGTCGTTGATCTGGGCGGTGGCAGGATGTTTATGTACTACGCCGGCTTCGAACTTGGCACCAAGATTCGCTATCGTCTGCTGACCGGCTTGGCAATGAGCGCGGATGGCGGTAATACTTTTGCACGCCACGCCCCAACGCCAGTGCTGGAACGCAGTGCCACGGAAATGTATTTCCGTGGCGGCCCGTATTGCCTCTATGAGCTATCACGCTTCCGCCTCTGGTACGTGGCAGGTAGCGAGTGGATTGCTCTGGAAGGCAAATCCATGCCAGTGTACAACATTCGCTACGCCGAATCCGAGGATGGCATCCATTGGCCTGACAAAGGTAAGGTACAGATCGCCATCACTGGACCAGATGAGCATGGTTTTGGACGTCCATGTGTCATCCCTAAGGTTGGCGGTGGATACCGAATGTTTTACTCAGTGCGACGCATTTCGTTGGGTGGATATCGCCTCGGTTACGCCGAATCAGCGGATGGACGCACTTGGAAACGCATGGATGATCAGTTGAACCTAGATGTTTCACCCGTAGGATTTGACTCGCAAGCAATTATGTATGCAGCACCGATCGAGATCAATGACAAACTTTATGTTTTCTATAACGGAAATGAGTTTGGTCGAGATGGATTTGCAGCCGCTGTGCTTGAGGCAGAGTGAGTCTAACGATTCGATATCTTCACCTTGTCCCTGTACCGGTTATCTTGAATACAAAATATAATTGGAACCCTGGAGTTCGTTCGGCACTTACCGCTTATTGAATATCTGCACGCACTAAAACTGAAAATATAGAAATGCTTGGGAGTTATTTGTTTCAAATATCGTCACAATGAGAACAAACGAAACAAACATATACAGACTCCAGGAAACAGGCGCAGGTAGCTTCATATTTGAAAATAATTCGCTATAAAAACAGATTACAGCTTCGATTGCAAAGAAAACACATAGCCAGATAAATGCATTTACGTGATAAATCTGACCAAACGACAGTTGCTGTTGCAAAGCTTCGTCAAAAAGAACAAAAAAGTTTGTTTTGGCAAAAATTGAGCGTGTTATATCGACTCCTTGCAAAACATTTTCAGATCTGAAAAATATAAACCCACAATATACAACTGTCAACGTGATTATATACTGAAATATTTTAGAGATTGGCAGTAGTATTTTACCAATAATACGTTCTTCCAAGTTGAAATTTTTCATAAGGCGATAATGCCTTATCATGATTTCTATCCAATAGTGGATCAGATAATATACTCCGTGAATTACTCCCCAAATTATAAATGTGTAATTAGCACCATGCCAAAGACCGCTTAACATAAACACAGCAAGTATATTTCTTGCTTGACGCAGGGGGCTAACATGGTTGCCACCAATAGGGATATAGACGTAATCCCGGAACCATGTGCTCAGGGAAATATGCCAGCGATGCCAAAATTCTTTGCTGGAAATCGCAAAGTATGGAAAGTTAAAATTAATACTTAAATTAACCCCAAACAACCTGGATGTCCCGCAAGCAATATCTGAATATCCGGAAAAATCACAATATATTTGAACCATGAAAAATAATGCCGCAATGGCCATAGATTCTGCACTGTAATACCCCGGGTTCCCGTATACATTATCAACGTAGGGTGCAAGTTTATCGGAGATCATCAACTTTTTAAAAAATCCCCAAAAGATCATTCTTAACCCATATCGCATGCTTTCGGTATCAAATATTCTTGGACGACTAATCTGAGGAAGCAAAATAGAGGCCCGTTCAATGGGGCCTGCAACTAATTGAGGGAAAAATGAAATATATGTTGCAAATGTTAAGAAACTTCTCTCTGGATTCATTTGTTTCCTATAGACATCAATGGTATAACTAAGAGACTGGAACGTGTAGAAACTAATCCCAACAGGGAGTATGATGTGTAGTTCGATAAAGCCAAGTTTGATTCCGAAAATGTTCGACAATTCCTGAAAACTCTCTATAAAAAAATTAAAATATTTGAAAAATATGAGTATTGACAAGCTGGCCACGACCGGCGTTATCATGTATGTTTTTCTTGTGCTAGCACTCTGACATTCATGAATACGGATAGCAGCAATATAGTTGATGGCAGTTAAAATAAATATGAGAAATAGAAACCTGTAGTCCCACCACCCATAAAAAACATAGCTGGAAACAAGCAGGATTATGTTTTGCCATTTGTAGTTGATATGCAGAAACCAATAGACAATAAATACAATTGGAAGAAAGTAAAAAAATGCTTCGGATGTAAAATTCATCGAATTATAACCAACAGTTATAGGTTAATTGGCTTGTTGAACTCGATCTGGAGAAATATTTTGGCCCGCATGACTGCTTTGGAGGGTATTGGGGGTTCCCTCTTTGGATTGGTATGATTCGGATGGAGAAAGTTTGAGCAAAGGTGCCAACTGAGGGGCAAACCATTGAACGAAGTGGATCATTCCCTCCTCCAGCCAGTGACCTTCAGCTGAAGGCCAAAATTTCGCTACATGTTGAGATGTAATGTTGTCAAACGCCTGGTATCCATTAATAAACGTCACGTCATTTTCATTTGCTGATTTTTTGACAGCTTCGGCGTATCGCTGGCTATCTCCTTCTGAGAATCTGAATTGCTGACCGTGACCGACCTGTTGCGGTTTATCATGCGGAAGGGAGAGGAAAATCACCCGGGCTCCCCTGTTTTTTGCATCTTGGACCATTTGGCTGATCTGGATACTGAAATCTTCATCATTGCCATGTTCCGGAAAAATCGATAATTGAACTTTCGAAGATAGCTTATTTTGTGCCTTGATGGAAGTTTCCGAAGATGATATCGAACTGTCCGATGACGCTTTAAAAATCCCAGCAATTCTTAACTTCATTGCGCTATAATTATCGTGACCAAATGCTGATTTAATCTTTGCGGTAACATAATTTTTTGTATTATTTGGAAGTTCTTTCATGGTTTTGAGAGTGGCACGCCATACATAAAAATCAAATGGGATCACTTTAAATCGTAGCCAGAGGTCGTTCCCCATGTAGGCAGTAGCAATATCTTGGATCACTTTCCTATCGAGGAGCGGAAACATTGGAGTCATATTGGGGATATATTTGGCGTTAAACTCGTTTATATCCTCTGGAAGACGAGAAAATCTTCCGTACAAGATGTTTTTTCCGTCTAAATCGCTATGATAAATAACCAAAGATCGACGAAGGGAGTTGCAACATATTGCAAGAATTAAAACATCAAAATCAACCTTACCCTTTATCTTACTATTGTAATGCAAGGTCCAGTTGTGTACACCACCACCATCTGTCGATAAATTGTAAACTTCTGCACCGACGCCATCCGCTCTTAATTGCTCCTCCAAAATTTCCGGCCATGGCATTTTTGTGTACAAACCTGCCGTCATACTATCTCCATAAACGAGAATTCGAGGAACGCTGCCCCTTTCTTGAGTATAGTCTTTATTCGCGCGAAAGCCCCAGTTGTTAATATTGATATCTCTATAATAAAACTGTAACTTTGACTCTCGTATAAGCAGGCCATCAAATTGCTTGCCAGGAATTAATTTAAACCCCTGTTGTAAATCAAACATTGCAACAGGGGAACTATAGGCGGCGAAATGTTTGTTAAGCGTACCTGTGAGAGGCATCCCAGCGACAACGGCAAGGTACCCAGCACTCTCCAATAGAATCCAGCTCAAAAATATTTTGAACACCAACATGCCACGTGGACGTATGTATCCCCAAACGCGGTATCTAGCCGATCGGACCGGCTCTATTTTTGTCGGATTGTCCTGCCGCATATCGAAGAACGCCTAGGTTTTGATCCCTGTGAAAAAAATAGGCAGCGAGCAAAAGCACGCACTTTGCCATTCCAATAAAGTTTACTTATCAATAACAAACCTAGCCTCGCGTCATCTTCCGGGCACCATTCTTCGGCGACACAACCCAGTTCAGCAGTATTCGGGACCATCCATGGACTCAATGAGTTGGGTAAGAAGTTGGTGCGCTGAAATCCCTCTCCTGCGAGCGGTTGCATAGAGTTTCTCTTTCGCAGAAGCCGTAACGCCTTCAACCTCACCGTAGAATCTTGTCCTCATGGATCCACCACGAATGCCAAGATGTTCCAGGTCGATGTTCATGTATGGATGGGAATCACCCTTGACGTATGAAATGATATAAAAACAATTTCCCAATACATACTCCAATCGGATTTCCAAAGCCTCCTCTGGAAGCAGGTCCAATGGAACCGAAGCATTCCATAATTTATTGTTTCTTATAGCAATTTTTCCATAGTCCGTCTCGCGAAGACTTGGTGCTACAGATTCATCGCCAAACACGACTCTGCCGCCGGATCTGCACACGCGATGCATCTCCGAAATGGCTCTGCGAACGTCACCAAAAAGATTGATGCCGCCAAAATGGAAAACCGCGTCAAAATAACCATCCACATAGGGCAAATCAAGCGCATTCGAGACGGTCAAAAGAACATTATCCTCGGAGATCAAGGATCCCGCGTGGGCAATCATGAAACGGCTCAGATCCTGGGCATGTACTTCACCGTCAAATCCAACCTTCTCCCGGCAAAACGGAATATCGGAACCAAATCCACAACCAGTAATCAATACCTTTGACCCAACACCGACATGAAGCCTCTCGACGCAGGATCGCCTGAATGCGCTTTCATCCTCTCCGAAGGTTGCAAAAAGCCAGTTCAAAAAATTCTGGTAGACTTCCAGTGACTCATGGGCAGCATACATCTCCAGGTTTTTTTCGTCTGCTTCCGAAATTTTCCTCCTGTCGATCAGATCGATGATGTTTTTATTTCTCCCTTCGATCATTCGGCCAACAGACCCCCTGTCCTGATAACCATATTTCTCAAAATCAAGTGCGTTAAGCGGGCCTTCTGATGTCATCTTCAGGGAACTCCTATTCAAATATCCAGGTAGTGGTTCAGGATGTTGGTTATGTTTCCCGTCGGATGAATCGAGAGATTCGAACAGGAACCGCGCCTTTATTTCAGAAGTAGTTGCATGAATACCTTGGAGAAAAAGACCATCCTGGCCTGTCTTAGCGATTCACACAACAACGCCCCTTTTCAAGAAGGAACATATGCGATAGAGTGGCCGCAACGTCTTCTTTGATGCTCAAAATTTTACGAAACATCCACGATCCCAACAAATGGGGACGGCTTGTGTTCATGAGCAAAAGGGAGGATGTTCACGAAAACACTCGGTAGAATGCAGCCAACCGCGATGGTCCGCATCAGGCTCCACAACGACCAAGCGATAGCGTACCACCCGTGAGGACTACAATGCAACCCGTTCAAAAGACCGTCGGTACTGAAGTGGGTGGCGGTCAATCTGGCGGCTATTCCGTCGGAAGGCATAATTGGTGGATTATGCCAACGGGTATTATCGCCCTTCTCATAATGATGGTCATCCGGCCATACGATTTCCATGGCGAAAATTTTTACTATTGGATGTTTGCCCGTGCCTTTCACGAAATTGGGGTCTTCCCGATTCCAGATCGTAGTCCCATCAGCGTTCTTTATCTGAATTTATTCCTGCCGCTTGGATTCCCATACAGTACTATCGCCGAAGAAATGGTGCGTGATCTTTTGGTTCTTGGTGCTTTTGCACTTTTTTTTCGACCATATTACGGCGTCCTGGTGGGCCTGAGTGCCGCAGCCATTTGGCTTATCTTTTTGAACTTGGGGGCACCCTTCGGCCAATCCATCGGGCTTGCTCTATTGCTTATTGCTGCGGCTTTGCGCCGGAAACGCGACGACCCTGCGGCTGTAACCGGATGTTACCTACTTTTGTTTCTAGCCAATGCTTTTCGTCCCACCTACTCCATTGCTATCCTGTTATTCGTTTTTTATGATTTTTATAGGTGGGGCCATGACTATAAATTTGCCTTTCCCACAAATTTTTTATCTAAAATCATATATCCATTGATCGCTATTGTCTTGTGGTTCTCCATGTCTGCGTGGATAACCTCTTCGCAATGGCAAAGCCCAGCCAACAATACGTATGGCTTTGAAAATGAAAACTACCCGTATAACACCAAAAATCTCTTTGATACCAATCTTGTTTCCGCCTTCGCGACATTACGGTTACGGGAGTTTCCAAATGCTGCTGAGATGGATATTCTCTCCCATACGGAGGAACTGTTGGGTAGTGCGCGGACAGCTACGGATGTTCTCCGCAAGAGTGCTCATTCCTTCTTTGTTGAATTTGACAAAAACGTTCCGGAATTTCTCCATGCAGTATGGCTTCTCACCTTCATACCAAAAATCAAATTCGCTCCCCACATCTCTGCCGCCGCTTACGCATTAACCGAAGCACTTGTGTTCTTCAGCGTTATATTATATATCGCCAGACTTTCTCCGACCCGCCTTTATCCGGTCCTGGTGTTTTTGGGATCGGCGGCAACAGTGTTGCCAAAGCTGTTGATTATCGCTTCTGGGGAACGCCATTACGCCGGTTTCGTTCCGGTCTTGGTGTTCGCCGGGTTCTGGTTTGGAGACCGGGTAACATCCCTCTTGAGACGCGATGAACGACCTGGATGGGATCTTCTCGCTTTTCTGGCTGCGGTTATTGTTGTTTTGCTGCTTCGCATGTTGGGCAGGGCCACCCATGGAGAAGGTATTCATGGTGATCTGGCCGTCCTTGTCGTTGCGGTCGTCCTGGCTGGCGGTGTTCTGTATATACGCAGGAAAAATATGTTTCCGGCGGGGGGTAACCGTTCCATCCGTCCCGTCCTTCTTGTGATTGGTCTTGTGCTGTTTTCCCATTCCCCTTTTTTGTGGGGACACGCCGGAAAGGAAATCCTATCCGATCTGATCCATGGCCGGATCTCCATCATGGAACCCCATGATGCCGTGAATTTTTCTACAAAGCGTGCCTTTGAGTCCGTGGAACCCATGTTGGAAGGGTGTGCGGGCGTCATTGCCAATGAAGCCATCTTTTGGAATGCTTTCTCAAAATTGCCTCTGGGAAGTTTCCATTCGCCATTGGAATTGCCAGCGGCTGGCCGTTATGGTGAAACACCGGTGAATCTGTTGGATCCGACAGTTGTCAATTGTGTCATTGACAACCACGCACACGACGATCAGGGACTCTCTGTCATGAATCTGAAAAAACGGTGGCGGGACTACGTCTACCCTTACATCACGGAGCTGAAAAATCGTGGGGCCGGAGTCCATCATGTTGACCGGGTTGGCGATGTCATCATTTTGAGGAATAAGCCGATTTGAAAACGATCCTGGTTACGGGAGGTTGCGGATTCATTGGCAGTGCCATTGTTAGGCACTTGGTGGGTCGTGGTCTATTTCGCACGGTCAATATCGACAGTCTGACCTACTCGGCGAGTCCTGCATCGCTCGTGTCCATCCAGAATAATCCGTCCTACGTGTTTGTGCATGAGAATATATGCAATCGTAAGGCCATGAGTGATGTGTTTTCACTTTATAAACCGTCCGCTGTGGTTCATCTGGCCGCAGAGTCCCATGTGGACCGATCCATTGATGGTCCTGCGGTCTTCATTGAGACTAATATCGTCGGGACGTTCACTTTGCTTGAGGCTGCCCTGGAATATTATCGGTCTTTGGGTGATGACTGTAGAAACACGTTCCGCTTTTATCACGTCTCCACAGATGAAGTGTACGGAGATCTCGGCGATAGTGGACTTTTCACCGAGGAGACCCCCTACCAACCAAGTTCACCCTACTCCGCGAGTAAGGCCGCTTCGGATCACTTAGTTAGGGCTTGGTTCCGCACCTATGGGTTGCCGGTGGTATTAAGCAATTGCTCAAATAATTATGGCCCTTATCAGTTTCCCGAAAAGTTGATCCCGTTGATGATCATACGCGCACTGAAAGGGGAAACCCTTCCTGTCTATGGCGATGGGTCCAATGTGCGTGATTGGATCTTCGTTGAGGATCATGTGGACGGTATTCTCACGGTGTTGGAACGCGGACGCATTGGGGAAACTTACAATCTTGGCGGCAACGCCGAAATGCGCAATGTTGATATGGTGAACGCGATCTGCGATATTCTGCAAGAAATGGTTCCCCGTGCGGATGGCCGTTCTTATCGACAACAGATCGTCTTTGTTCGTGACCGGCCCGGCCATGACCGTCGTTACGCCATCGATAGCACCAAAGCAAGAATTGAACTGGGCTGGATTCCCAGACAGACTATCCATACCGGCCTGCGGCAGACCGTTGCGTTCTATATCGAGAACAAAGCATGGTGGCAGCCGATCATGGCGAGCCGGTACAATGGCGAAAGAATGGGATCGGGAACATCAGGAAGATATTTGCCATGAAACCAGGATAAAACCGAGGATTATAATTGACTTATGCCCATGCAATGGATCAACGGATCATTTGTCCATGGTCCTGGCCCGGAAAGTCCCTGCGCAAGCCATTCGCCCATGACGCCTGCTTCGTGGTATCTCGCCCTTGTCACGTTGGGTGGAGAGGTTTTTCCCTTCTACAATGACAATAATTTTGGCCGACATGGATTTTTCTATGCCGGATATATTTTGGAGGCTGACTGATGAAAGGCATTCTTCTGGCCGGCGGGACAGGCAGCCGTCTTTTTCCCATGACACTGGGTGTCAATAAACATCTGCTCGTGATCTATGACAAGCCACTGATTTATTACCCCCTTGCCACTCTGATGCTGGCGAATATCCGGGATATCCTGTTGATTTGCCGTCCACAAGACGAGGAACTCTTCCGTAATGTACTTGGGGATGGTTCGCGCCTTGGGATTACCATTACCTACCGGCATCAGGATGAACCGAGAGGAATTCCAGAAACATTCATCATTGGCAGAGACTTCATTGAAGGGCATCGATGCGTACTTGCTTTGGGCGATAATGTTTTTTTTGGCGACGATTTCCGAAAAATTCTGCATCGCGCCGCCAGCCAGGAACGGGGTGCAACCATTTTTGGCTACTGGGTCAGTGATCCCCAGAGGTTTGGCGTCGTTGAATTCGAGAGTAAGCATGTGGCTGATGGGATAAATAAGGTACTGAGTATTGAGGAAAAACCCAGGAAACCACGTTCAAATTATGCTGTGCCCGGGCTGTACTATTACGATGAACAGGTTGCTGACGTAGCAGCCGGTCTCAGACCGTCGGCGCGTGGCGAACTTGAAATCACCGATGTCAATCGATGGTACCTGGAGCGGGGACTCCTGAATGTCATTCGTCTGGGAAGGGGCTTTGCTTGGTTGGATGCAGGAACCGCAGATGCCCTTCTGGACGCATCAAACTACATTGCCACCATAGAACGCCGTCAGGGACTCAAAATTGCCTGCATTGAAGAGATTGCTTGGTATCAGGGGTGGATTGACAAAGCGCAACTTGTTCGGCTTGGCGAGGAAATTGCCAAAAGCACCTATGGGAAATACCTTCTTGATCTTGCAGCAAGCGAGTTTCGCTGATATGACATCCTCATTGCCACTGATTCCCATGAACGATTTGGGCAGGAAACCAGCTTTCCTTCTGGAACGACTTGATCAGGTGGCCAGGAAGGTGGTGAACGGTAGTTGGTACATTCTTGGACCGCACGTCCAGGCTTTTGAAACCGCCTTTTCCGCCTATTGTGGAGTACCCCACTGCGTTGGAGTGGGCAATGGTACCGATGCCCTGGAAATCGCCCTGCGCGCTCTTGATGTGGGGCCAGGATGCGACGTCTTGACCGTGGCCAATGCGGGCATGTATTCGACATCCGCCATCCTTTCCTGTGGGGCTAGGCCTGTTTTTGTCGATGTGGATCCAGAGACCTACTGCATGGATCCAGATGCGCTGGCAACAAGTCTTACACAAAAAACCAGAGCAGTCATTGTGACCCATCTGTACGGATTGCTTGCTGATATGGATAGGATTCTTACGGTTACCAATCAGGCCCATGTTCCTGTGGTTGAGGATTGTGCCCAGGCGCATGGCGCAATCCGTCACGGAAAACGCGCTGGAAGTTTTGGTACACTGGGTTGTTTCAGTTTCTATCCGACCAAAAACCTTGGTGCGCTTGGTGACGGTGGCGCAATCACCACACAGGATGAATCCATTGACCGAAAGTTACGGCAATTGCGGCAATATGGCTGGCAAACCCGTTATGATTCCGTGTTGCCTTATGGACGCAACAGCCGGTTAGATGAGATACAGGCGGCTTTCCTCCTGGAAATGCTGCCATATTTGGATCAGGCCAATGAGCGGCGCAGGAGAATCGCCGGAAAATACAAGCACAGCGGAGTGAACATGTCGGCAGGCGATGGCCCAGGCCATGTAAGACACCTTTGTGTCATGCGTCATAAGAATCGTGACGCCTTTCGGGCGTTGCTCAGGTCGGCGGGAGTTGCCACAGATGTACACTTTCCGACTCCCGACTATCGCCAACCTGCGGTCATGGCGATACTTGGAAAGCATCCGCAATTGCCCGTGACCGAAAATGCCATCAGCCAAATTATTTCTTTGCCGTGTTTCCCGGAAATGACCGATGCTGAGGTGGGGATGGTATCGACAGCACTCGTAACCGTGAGCGAGAGTCTTGTAGAATCATGAACCGTTCCATGGCCTGTCCCCGAAACGTGTTGACCCTGGTATGCCCGGTCGTTTCCAAGACGGATGCCTACCGCTTTTTCAAGGTGCCTCGTGACTGATATGATATCATCCGAAATGGGTGTGGCCACTCCAGTTGCCAAGCCCAGGAGTAGGCCTTTGTACTCCGTGGTTGTTCCGGTCTATTACAACGAACCCTCTTTGCCTGAGTTGTTCATAAAACTTCAGTGGCTTGAGGGGGAATTGAATAAACGGGATATGGATCTTGAACTTATTTTTGTCGATGATGGTTCCGGGGACAACTCCTACGCCGAGTTGCTCAAAATTCGGGAACACCGTCAAAATACGAAAATTATCAAACTTACCCGCAATTTTGGAGCGGTCGCCGCCAGTAAACGGGGCATGTCCTATGCGACAGGGGATTGTCTTTCGCTGCTCGCCGCCGATCTACAAGACCCTGTGGAAAAACTCCTGGAAATGGTCGATCATTGGAAAAACGGTTGCAAATTTGTCATTTGTGTACGCGCAAGCCGCGATGATCCTGTAGTCTCCCGGGTATTCTCTGCGATGTATTATCGACTTCTCAATTTGATTATCTCCTCAAACTACCCACACATGGGTTTTGACATGATGCTGTTGGACGCATCGATGCTGCCGTTTCTTGCCCAATCCAGTAAAAATATCAGCATGCAGTTCTATGCTTACTGGCTGGGTTACACCCCAAAGATCATTACCTACGAAAGACCCGCACGGCCATATGGAAAATCAAGATGGAGTTTCTTCAAAAAATTCAATTTGATTGTTGATACTTTTACCGGATTCTCGGTCATACCCATCCGGATCATTTCGGGGATTGGGTTTCTGGTGGCAGCTCTGAGTTTGATGTTTGGCATCAAAATTCTTGTCAGCGCACTGACAGGCCAGCTTGATGTCCCAGGATACGCTAGTATCGTTACCATCATCTCCTTCTTACTTGGTATCGTTCTGGTTATGCTTGGGATCATTGGTGAATATCTGTGGAGGATATTTGACAACATCAGCGGAAAACCAGAAAGTGTGGTAGAGGAAGCCGATCTATGACTGGAGTTGGTTTGGATATTGTCGCCTACACCGCAGACCAGAAGTGCGTCTGGAACCAGTTCATTGCAAACAGTAAAAACGGCACTTTCCTCTTTGATCGCGATTATATGGATTACCATGCCGACCGGTTTCCAGATGCGTCTTTGATGTTATATCAGGACAGCGCGTTGGTGGCGGTTATGCCTGCCAATCGACGTGACAAGATCATCTACAGCCATCAGGGTCTAACCTATGGCGGGTTGGTTTCTGGATTCGACATGGGTGCCGAACGCATGCTGCTGCTTTTTGAAGCCCTTGTGACTTTTTTGGGAAAAAACGGATTCGACGAACTGATTTACAAAACCATTCCCCATATCTATCACCAGGTCCCCGCTGAAGAGGACCGTTATGCACTGTTTCGGGCCGATGCAAAACTCATCCGCCGAGAAGTTATCTCTGTTCTGTGCCCAAGGAACCGCCCAAAAATGCAGCAACGTCGCATAAGGGGCATCAAAAAGGCCAGAGAGGTGGGTGTACTGGTGCAGGAGGCTGCGACCGACGCTGATTGGAATGCCTATTGGGATATTTTGGAATCCAATCTTATTGAACGCTTTGGTGCAAAACCCGTTCATGATCGCAAGGAGATTTTCCTTCTTCGAGACCGTTTCCCGGATAATATCCGTTTGTTTGTATCTGGAACCGAAGGTAGCGTACAGGCTGGTGTTGTCGTGTATGAGTCGGCGAATGTAGCGCGTACCCAATATATTGCTGTAAACCCGGAGGGACGCAGAAACCATGCGCTTGATGCCATATTTGAATTTTTGATCGCAACCCATTTTGCCGACAAAGGTTTTATCGACATGGGCACATCGAACGAAGATGAAGGGCGGATGCTCAATTATGGCCTTGTTGCACAAAAGGAGGGCTTCGGAGCACGCTCCGTGGCGCACGATTGTTACAGTGTACGTGTCCGATAAGGCTATGAATTTATCCCTTCGTATTGCAAACCAGATTGCTAGGTTCGGTACTCTGCGACAGATTTTATCATTCCTTGTCGTGGGTTTGGTAAACACTTTTGGAACCTACATTATCTACATCGTTCTCCTACAGTTCATAGAGTACTGGTTGGCATTTACCATCACCAATGTGGTTGGGGTAGTCATTGCCGTCGTTGGGAATGGAAAGTTCAGTTTTCGCACACAGCCCAGCGTAAAGGCCATGTTTGCGTATGGAATATTTTTTGTTTGTTATTACATTATTAGCATGGCTATGGTGGTTCAGATGGTACGTATCCATGTAAGCCATGAACTCGCGCCATTGATTGCCGTTGTTGTTCTCTTACCTTTCAGTTTCGTCTGTACCCGTTACGCGATCAGCGGAAGATTTCTAAATAAAGATGAGGACCATCCCAATGAAGATTCCATACTGCGTAGAATTGCAGGAGATACGTGACCCATTGAAAGGAATTTTGGGTGTCGCGGACTGCCTCAAACATGTCCCCTTCGAGATTCGCCGGATTTTCTATATACATGGCGTGCCAGAGGGGATGGAACGCAGCAACCACGCCCATCGTAAACAGGAACAATTCATGATTGTCATGGCTGGAAGCGTGGAGGCTTACGTGGAATACGCTGGTGGCAGTCAACGTTTCACGCTTGATCGTCCCAATCTTGGCCTTTATATCCCGGCACTCACTTGGCTGCGAATCCGGTTGAGCGGGTTGAATGCGGTATGTGTCGTGTTAACTTCGGATCTTTATGACGAAGCTGATTATATTCGTGACCGTGCCGAATTTGACCGATTGATGGTAAGTGCCAAGTAACCCCCTATGACATGGTCCAATGCCGGTATAAATCCCGAGGATCCAAGTCATTCTTTGGGGCGTATTCTTTTACCATTCCGACAGATAAACCTTTATTGCCAGTGCGCCGGAAATTTTGTACCCTGGCGGCATGTCAATTGAGCCTTACACGCAGATACTTCAGCTTTTGAATTTAAACAAAGTCAAAAACAAAGTATTGAAGCTAACACGCCCTAATCTTCAGGAAAGCACCATGTCTGACAAGATGATCGAGGACACATCCCACCTCGAACCAGATTTCGATGCCCAAACAACCAGTGCCGTAGTGGTTCTTCGTCCAGGAGAAGCCAAAGCACTGGTCGGCCAAGCGGTCGCCTCCCTGAAACAAGTCCAGGAAAAACGCCACTCCGGTCACATGGTCATCGTCGGCAGTTCCACCGCGCGTCACGTTATTCACCACCTTCTCAAAGAAGACCCAGGTCGTGATACCTTCGCCGTCGGCCAAATCCGTAACGCCCAACTGGGAGAAACACCCAAAGATTCACGCGGACCTGGCCCCTACCTCTTCGACCAGGGTCACATAACCCGTGGCTGGCCCGCCCCTCTCCTGGAAAAGTTTGGCCCAGGCGATATCTACCTTAAAGGGGCCAACGCCATCGACCCCCAAGGCAACGCCGCCATCCTCCTGGGGTCGCCCACCGGTGGCAGCATGGGTGTCGCCCTCTCCATTCTCTACGCCCGTGGCGGTTCTCTCATCATCCCCGTCACCCTCGAAAAACTCATCCCATCGGTCCCCAAAGCCATGGGCCTGTTGGGACAAGGGGTTCCCCAACGAGTCATGGGTATCGCCGTCGGACTCATCCCGATCATGGCCGGTAGTGCCACCATTGTCACCGAATTACAAGCCATGCATATTCTCGCCGATGTCGAAGCAACTGCCGTCGCCGCCGGTGGCGTAGATGATTGTGCCGGAGCTTCCGTCATCCATTTCCAAGGAAAAGAAAAAAACGTAAAAAAAATGTGGGACATTATCCTTGCGATGCGCGACAATAACCTAATAGATGCCTGATCGGAAAAACATCAATCACGGACAAGAAGAAGGTAAAACCATGGAAAACATGATGGATGAAATTTCCCAACGGGCCAATCTTGCTTTTTCCAATCAAATGGAAATGCTGACGTTTTTCTTATCCGACAAACAACAATATGGCGTGAATGTCTTCAAAATCATTGAAGTGGTGGAAACACCCAAAGAAATCACCGAAATGCCGCAGACCCAGCCCGCCATCGTCGGGGCCATGGACTTTCGTGGCAAGGTGGTCACGGTCATCGATCTGGGGTTGGCTTTGGGACTTCCCCCCATTCAGGTAGGCAAAGAACTTAGTTATGTCATCGTCTGCGAATACAGCGGCATGATCCAGGGACTCCTGGTAAGCCAACCCAATAAACTGATCACCCGAAGTTGGGAGGAGATCAAAAGCCCCGGCAGCAACTTCCTGGATAATGCCTATCTCACCGCCCTGACTTATGAAAAAAACGGCGATGCCATCCAAATTCTTGACGTTGAAAAAATACTTGGCGAGATCATTGGATCCGACGAAATCATCGCCGACGAACTTCTGGCCAAAGGACAGTCGGTAGACATATCCAACTTTAAAGTCATGGTCGTCGATGATTCAAAGGCGGCCCGTGGCCAAATCGAAAAAACCCTGGAACAAATGGGTGCCCCCTACGAATCCTTCAACGCCGCCGCGCAAGCCTATGAACATCTCCTGCAAACGTATCAGTCCAGTTCAGCTCCCCTGTACGCCCTGATCATTTCCGACATTGAAATGCCTGGCATGGACGGCTTCACCTTTACCCGAAAAATGAAACAACACACCGATACGCGGCTCTCCACCATCCCCATGGCCCTGCACAGCTCCATGAGCAACGAGTCCAATAAAATTAAAGCCCTCGAAATGGGTGCGGATGACTTCATCCCCAAATATCAAGCCAATTCTATCGCCTCCTTGGTGTTGCGATGGCACGCCAAGGTATCGGGACAAGTCTAGGGCGTGTTGACATTAAATAAAATTATCAAAAGAAAAAAGGGGTCTGGGGAATTGCCCCCAGGGGTTTGACTC
>PEAO01000150.1 GCA_002753615.1 Magnetococcales bacterium DCbin2 | reverse complement strand
TTCGCTCCGTTCTTCGTTCAGATGGTTGATTAAGAACTCCATCTTGGCACATTTTGATGCCGTTTAGGAACGGGGCGGACCATACCATTAGACCCCTTTTTTCTTTCAATAACGGTTACTACGTCCGTGTTTTCGCGCAAGCCGTCCCCATTCATCAACACCATTGATCCCGATTCCAATCACCCCATGGCACAACCTGATCGCCCACCCAACGCATTGCTGGTTTCGCTCCGGGATCCCTTTTTGGATTCAGATCGGATCATGCCCCCCATGGGGATCATGGCCCTACACGCCTATCTGATGAGCCGGAATATCCCCTCACAGATAGAAAATGATTTTAATTTTAACGCGATTGCGCAATATCGTCCCTATAGCCACATCTGCATTTCCTGCATGACCCCGCAAAAAAGCGAGGCCTATGCCATACTCCAAGCGGTCAAGCACAACCTCCCCAATACCGCGGTCGTCATCGGCGGACCCCACGCCAATTTTTATCTTGAAGAGTGCAAAACCCAACCCTTCGATCACATCGTTGTCGGTGATGGCGAGTTGGCCCTGGAAGAAATTCTCTCAGGCGATGCGGAAAAACAAAAAGTTGTTGAACACCCCATCACCGAGCAACAAATGAATACCTTCCCCCCCCCTTTTCGGGGAAAGGAATTTTTAAACCAATACGCATTTCACTTTCAGGGGATACGGGCATCGACCATCCTCACCGCCAAAGGGTGCCCCATGTCCTGCACTTTCTGCGAGGACGCACGGACACGGGTACGCATGTACAGCCCAGACTATGTGGGTGTGCAAATCAAAGAAATTAAGGAAGCGGGTTACCAGGGGATCATGTTCTTTGACGATGTGATGACCTTATCCAAAAAACGGGTTCATGATCTAACCGAAGAAATTGCCAAACATGAGATATTTTTCCGCTGTTTTGGTCACGCCCGCACCATGACCGGAGAAATTGCCGATATGCTCAGAAAAGCGGGCTGTATCGAAACCGGAGTCGGCATGGAGACCGGTTCACAACGCATCCTGGATGCGGTCCAGAAAAAAACCACGGTGGAACAAAATCGACAGTATGTTCTCACCTGCAATGCCCGTGGCATCCGCGTCAAGGCGTTCTTTATTCTGGGCCTGCCGGGAGAAAACGCCGAAAGCATTGCCGAAACCGAACGTTTCCTCCATTTTCTCATGGAACAAAAAATCACCGCTTATGATGGTAAAACCATTCGCAATGATTTTGACATGACCATTTTTTTTCCCTATTCCGGGACAGAGATCCGCCGACGCATGGATGCGGGAGATGCGGGTGTGGACTTAATGTTGACGCAAAACCCCGATTTAAAAAAAGGTTTTTACAAGGGGGTCCAAGGCTCTTCCGAAATCGTCGTCCAAACCCGAGGGATGTCGGCGGAAGCCCTCAGCGCAACACAAAAACGCCTCTTATCGACCTATAAAGCGTGATAAACCTATCGGCGAAAAAGGACCGATCCTTCTTCGATATAATCCCGGAAATGAAGCTTTGGAATGACCTGAACGTTCATGTTCATATTGAGAAATTGCAACGACATCATCAAAATAAACAAGAACGCCATCCCCAGGATCGTCAACATATCCCCAACAAGATTGGTGGCCCATCCTGGCGTTGACAAGTCAGTCCCATAACGGACAAACACAACAACGCCAATACCCACCACCGTCGCAAAAACCACCGCCAGCAACGAAAAAAAGATACGGGCATAGATGATGGCACCAAAAATGGAAAGACCATTCAAACCATGGATGAGAAGATTGCCCAAATTTTGTGAGGATTGACCCGAATAACGACGGCCTCGTTTGGAATCAACGGCATGATAGGGGATTCTGGAGCGGATGATGGCGGCGGGGTAATGTTGCCACAGTTCGGGACGAGTGACCAGACTGAGGATCCGACTCCTGGGGATCAGGCTGAAATTGCCAAAGTCAATCACTTTCCCCGCCAGCATGTTAAAAAGAAGGCGATAAAAAAAATAACCGATCTTAAACAAGGTGCTTTCGGTACGGTCAACGCGACGGCAAACCCAGATATCCGTCGGCTTCTCCTCATGCAAACGGATCAGGTCGGGAATGGATAAAGGGTTGTCTTCACCATCGGAATCCATGACGATGACCGCTTCAAAATCCCAATGTTTCTTTTCAAGATGCGCCAGCCCCATGGAAATCGCTCTTTGGTTGCCCAAATTGCAAATGAGATTCCAGGTTTCCACCCCATGAACGCACCCGGTTTGGTTCGCCAAAACATGCGTATTCAAAGTTTCTGGAAGGGTAGAACCATCGTTGATGACGACAATATGGAAACCAATCCCACGGACCGGCAAAGCGTTGATCTCCTCCACCAACTTTTGAAGGCAATCCCAATCGTTGAAGAGAGGCGTTAATATAATAAACTTACGCATGGCGATCCATCTTCATGGTCATGGCTTGGAGACCCGTTCAATACAACCGCGATTTAATCACCGCAAACGTCATCCCCAACCTTTCGACGCGACCAATGATCGGCCATGGCGGGGACGTTTTATCTCCCCGCCATCGGGTTGTGGCGACAAGAAAATCGCATTCGTTGTTCTTAGATATTTCAACCACGGAAAAGTTTCCCGGCAAAAACGGCTTCAGGTTTTCGGGAACATAAATCACCCCAACCGTAAAAGGACGCTTTTCAAAAGCTACCTTTTCCTTTTCGGCAATTTCACGGGCATAATCAATGATTTTTAAAGCCGCCTCACGATAGGAGGTGATCCAATAATCGGTCTCGAACTGTGTTGCCGCACGGGGCATACCGCCGGCAAAATGATTATAAAACGTGTATTCATAGGGATGCAGTTGGATCATGATGAACACATGGTGGAGGAAATAGACACTGAAGCTTCCCGCCAGCACAATGCGTAACACCCTCCGGGAACGTGCCAGAATGTCTCCCCACGACGCCAACGCGATTCCCGTCAGCACGGCAAACGGTGGCACGATGAACATCATATGACGCATACCATCGTAGATCATCGTATGCTGTATGATGATAATCAGCGGCGGCAGGAGGGTGGCCACCAGGAGCAGAGACCATCCGACAGCCTGTCTGGCATGTAACCGTTGCCAGGATCGGTAGAAAGCTATCATAGACCAAACCAGGATCGGAACCGCCAAAATCGTCAAGATATCCGGTAAGTTTACCGCGATGTAGACTGGCAGATAATCCCAGGGGAGATTGGAGGAATAGACATATTCTCCCTTGAACAGGACACTTTTCCCCCAAGGATGGCGCATGGAGGTCCCCAAGGCAGCAAAGATCACCGAAGGGTTGACAAGAAATGCTGGCCAGAAAGCCGCCACCATGGAAAAAGCGACCAATAAGGGAAGCCCAATGATTCGGGGCAGCGCAGCCGCCCTGAGTAATGACAAAAGGTTATACTTGCCAGCGTGTTGGCGATCATGGATCATCAGTCCAAGAATCAACGCCAGCCCGGCATAAACCAGCAGGATAATCGTACCGATACGGACCCCCAAGGCCAAAGCCATGGCCAATCCCAGTTTGATGAGCAGGCTATTGGGTACACGGAGGGGATTTTCTGCGGCACGAATCAAAAAATAGAGGGTCCAAATGGTACCGGTCGCCACCGGGATATCTTTGGCGTTGATGAACATGTGACCGTAAAAAACCGGGATTGACGCCAGACAGATCAGGGACCAAAACCCACCTTTTGGCCCCGCCATGTACCGTCCAGTTTTCCAAGCCCCGACCAAGCAGACAAAACCGGTCAAGGCATTGAGCAAGCGTCGCGTTGTATGGCCATCCACCGGTAAAAACCATGCGACCACCTCTGAAATGGCATCATAGAGTCCGCCAAACAGGTGAAGATCCAGATAATGCGTCGCTCTGTCATCAACACCATAAGTCGCATAGAAACTGACAACCGCTTTTCCATAATAACGATTTTGCCACACTTCGTCGTAGCTGTACCCATAGTCCCGGCAAGTGATCAATAAAATCACCGCCAACACCAAAAAGACCAACCCGGAGAGTCGGTCAAACACACCATCGCTGTTGACGGAAGATTTCATTTTTTTTTAATAATTTTAAAAGTTTTTGATTGGATGTCAATACATACTCAGCAATGCCGACATTACCTGGGAAATGACGGAATGCCAATCCCCGTCGTCCGATTGTCGAAACACCCGCAACGAGGGATACCAAGGAGAATCATCGCGGTCCAACAACCAACGCCAATCGGCTATTTTCGGGAGCAACACCCACCCCGGTTTATCCATAGCCCCGGCAAGGTGGGCGACTGCGGTATCCACACAGATCACCAAATCCAACTGGGATATCAAAGCCGCCGTATCAGCAAAATCCTCCAATTGACGACAAAAATCAAAGAAATTAGCATTTTTGGAAAAAATCGCCCATTCCCTGGCCGAAAGTTCCTTCTGTAACGGGATAAAGTTGATTGTAGGAATCGCGCACAAACGCGCCATCATTTCTGGGTCCATGGAGCGATTGCGATCATTGACATGCCTGGGATTGCCAGACCAAGCCAAACCAACTTTCAAACCGACGATAGGAGCCAAAAGCCCCCGGAAATATTCTTTTTTTGCCTCTTCGGAAAAAAGATAGGGGGTGTTGCGCGGTATGGACGCCAACGTGGAACCCAGCAGGTAGGGTAAACTCATCAGGGGTGCCTGATAATGGCAGGGTGGCAACTCTTGAGACGCCGACGCCAGATGGTCAATACCACGAACGGTTGCAAACAAACGTTTGAGCGGCGGCGGACAAAAAACAGCGACCCGCATCCCCAGTGCCTGAACGACGGGAGCATACCGGATCAACTGAATACTGTCACCAAACCCCTGTTCACAATGGAGCAAAATGGTTTGCCCCGTAACCACATGACCATTCCATGGTGGTTGCATCAATCCATGGGGGGGCATCTCTCCCGTCAACCAACGCCATTCGTATTGTGCCCAACCCGCTGCCAGGTCTCCCGTCAACAACCGGGTCAAGCTTGCATTGTAATGGGCTGTCGCCAGATTGGGATTGCGCTGCAAAGCGGAATGAAACCATCTCAACGCCCAATCAAACTGGCCCCTTTTATGGGCGACGATACCCAATCCCGTCATCGCTTCGGGAAAATCGGGTCGAACCACCAAAGCACGCCGATAAGAGGCCTCCGCTTCATCCAAACGATTCCACTCATGGGCAACATGTCCCCGATTCAGCAGAGCATCGGGAAAATCGGGGACCAGAGATAAAACGCGATCATAAGTCGCCAGTGCCTGATCACCATGACCCATTTTATGCTGCACCGTCGCCAGATTGGTCAAAATTCCCGGCTCGAGGGGGCGCATTTCCAGGGCGTGCAAAAAACTGAGGCGGGCCTCTTCCCACTGACCCAATTTTAAACAGGCACTACCCAAATTGGCCAGCACTTCCACGGAACGGGTTCTGATGTTCAAAGCACGGCGATATTTCTGTGCCGCCTCCTCAAACCGGCCCGTCATCATGAACAGGTTACCCAGATGAAACAACGCCTCAAAATAATCCGGGCGCAACGCAATCGCCCGTTCATAACACGCCTCCGCCTCCCCCTGATTACCGCCAGTCTGGCAAGCCATGGCCGACCGGACCAACATCTCTGGATTTGGAAGCTGATCGGATGTTTGTCGATTATTTTTTGCCAGTTTGCCCTGACGCCGCCTCAATGCCCTGTTCATCGCATCATCACACACAAACCATCAGCGACGAACAGGATCGGGGATCACCGATCATAGCCTATGGTATGATAACGGGGTCGGCGATCCGAAGGGGTAGTGATATAGGTCCGAGTCGGCTGCGGTTCGACAACGATGACCTTGGTTTGTCCATACCGATCCACGATATAGGTCTCGGTTCTGGGTTCGGGCCGGACGATAATGGTCTCTCGCACCGGAACCTGTTCGATGACGGTGACATGACGCCGATCATGGTGGCTGTGGTGACGGCGCGGATAGGAGTCATCCCAATCGGAATCACGGCTGCCGTAGGAATGCGAAGAGGAGCGATCATTATCGGCACCGGCAATTTGGCTACCGATAAACGCCCCCGACACCGCCCCAATCAGGGCATTTTGAGCGCGATGCCTTTTGTCAGGCCCAAATATCGATCCAACAAGGGCACCGGTGATCATGCCACTCACAGGGTCCAGATTGCCCGACCATGCGACGCCTGAGTTGAACACCATCCCCAAAGCTGCCGATATGGCCAGTAAACCACCCGTCTTTTTCATGGATCCTCTCCTCTTGAGAGCCTACCTAAGAAGTGTCATCATATTTTCAGCACCAACCCTATGTGAGTCACCGGGATAAAAAAAAAGTTCCCGCACCCCCCAAACTCCATGGATAACCACCGCTCCAAGAGTATATGATAGGTTTGCATGTGTGATAAAGGGTCGTGTATACCCCAAGGCAAACATTCTCCTGCAAGAGTCGCTTTACTGGGGCGTGTTGACATTCGGTAATTTGTTGACACCCCCTGAAAAATTATTAAAAGAAAAAAGGGGTCTGGGGGATTGCCCCCAGGGT
>PEAO01000149.1 GCA_002753615.1 Magnetococcales bacterium DCbin2 | reverse complement strand
GGGGCAATCCCCCAGACCCCTTTTTTCTTTTAATAATTTATCTTTTCCGAGGCATTTGGACGTGCCAATTTCAAATGCGATTGCCCTGGACGGAGGATTCGATTTAAAGGATCAATGCCATGTCCCCAGTGGGGTATGGCGATCCCCATGACCGCTTGCGTGCCAATCCTGTTCAAGAATCTCATGGGCCTGGGAGGGATCCAGTTTGATCGCTTCGATCAGCCCTTGATACGCCAGTTTGAACAATCTGGGCAGAGCAATTTGGTGTGTCTGGCCGGTGGTCGCGAAGATCCAGTCGGAAAGCTGCAAAAATAATGCAAACGGAGAGGGGGTTCCCCGGAGCCAGTCGATCAAATGGGGAAACCGCCCCGAATTGCCGATCAAATCCCAATATCGGGAAAAACGGCGCAATCTTTGGGTGGTGGCAAAATCAATCTGATCGTTGCTGAGAATCTCATACGGAGGAAATGGGTTATAAACCATGGCATGAGAGGTTTTCTGGCGGGCCAGTTTTGTGCCATGAAGCCGTTTGAGAATACCCACCTGAATTTCCTGGGGTTGTAGCCGCAACAGTCGGTCGAATCCCCTCCCCATGCTGGCAAAAGATTCTCCAGGCAAACCAAAAACCAAATCGGTGTGCAAATGAACCTGGGTATGCGTTCGCAACCAAGCCAAGTTGCTTTCGGCCTCCGCATTGTCTTGGGAACGGTAGATCCGCTTTTGGGTTTGAGAATCGAATGTTTGTAGGCCGATCTCCAACTGAATGCCCCCTTTGGGAAAGGCGATGAGCCGCTCTTTCAGGGGGAGAGGCAGACGATCAGGGATCATCTCAAAGTGGAGAAACAATCCGGGACGCCATCGTTGCAGGAAAAAATCAAGGATGGTGGTCGCGGTGGCGGTATGCAGGTTGAACGTGCGATCGACAAATTTGAATTGTCGGGCACCACGTTCCAAAAGATCATCCATGGCGGCGAGGAAGGGTTCCATGGAGACCGTCCGTATCGGGGCATCGTCGGCGGAGAGACAAAAGGAACATCCATAGGGGCAGCCTCGGGAAGCCTCGACGTAGGTAAAACGGTTTTTCAAATCATTTTCGTCATAGAGAAAATAGGGAAGGTTGCTTCGGGCCAGATCGATGGGGGGGGCGATGATCCGTTTGTTGGCAGGAAGGGGGGCGCGATGATTGAGAAATTCCCGGCAAAAATCACGGAAAGCGACCTCTCCTTCGCCGGTAATGATGAGATCCGCCGGGGTATGCCAGGGGGCAGTGCTTGGAGCGTGACCCGCTTCCGGTCCCCCCAGGACAAGGATGGTTTGGGGAGATAGTGTTTTGAGAAGCCCCAAAAGCTGCGTAACCGGTTCCAGGTTCCAGATGGCGACGCCAATACCGACGATGGCTGGATGGTGATGCAGTATGGCTTCGGCGATATCCAGGGGGCGATGATGGATATCAAATTCCATAATTCGGCAATGACCGGCCAACTCACCCAGATTGGCCTTCAGGCACCGCAAACCAAACGCCGCATGACGATAGCGCGCATTGAGTGTGGTCAGGATGATGGGTGTGGATGGTGGGGCGGGCATTTCAGTTTCCGATCTATTTTCCACTTCCTCCTCTAACGATGAAGCTTTTTGTTCAGTCGGAGTTCCCATTGTTGACCGAAATCATTGCGTCGCTGTAGGTGCAGACTTTGAGCGTGGGCAACAAGGCTTTCCATTTTTTGCATACTTCTGTCGTAGATCTCGAATGCATAGTGGGCGCGAAAAAAAGGGGCACCCCTTGCCTTGCAGGCTTCGATGATTTTGATCGCAATCTTGGTATCCAGTTTGATAGCAGACCAAGTGACGTGCGCGGTACACTCCTGTCCAGGGAGCAGTCTTGGGTGTTGCTTGGGGGCCTTGAAATAAAAACCTCCGAAGCTGACGTTTTCCAGAGTTGGCTTGAAGGTCTCTTTGCGACCGATCGCCACATCCAGCACAACGTCCCAGGTAGAATCCATATTGACCCGGACCGATTTTCTTTTCTCGGTGCGGATGAACACCTCTTTTGGAAACGTAACTTTCAGAACATCGGAATCGATTTGCTCGATGAAGTTGACGCTCATCACGACATTATAAGCCTTGGTATTCAGGCTGATGGTGATCATATCGGCATGACGGATGCGCATGTTGCCGATGGAAGGGGTTAAGGCGTCGATCAGCAGATACATGCTTTTTTCCGATTCGCCTTTACCCGTGGCCATTTTAAGGTGAGAATGGTAGTCGAAGATTTGATGGCCGATCTGGAGTAGGATGGGCATTTCGCCATCCATGGTTAAAATGACCATCAGCTGTTGCAACATCATGGTATCATGGATGCGCACGGCATCGGGGGATTTTGCATGTCCCGCTGGTTGCTGGGCTTTGGCCCCTTGGTAGACGAAATCGAGAAAATCCATAGGGCTCCACTTTAGAGTTTGTTGTCCGATCTTCAGGTTCCCGTAAGGAGATGTTTCGGCGATTGTATCGGATTGATTGAGTCAAATTTACGTGAGGAGTGATGGATCAATGAAAGCCAATGTCGGTGGGATGGATCGAATTCTGAGAATCATCGTGGGATTGATCGTGTTGTCTCTGGTTTTTGTAGGACCGCAAACATTGTGGGGTTTGGTCGGGATTGTCCCTTTGGTGACGGGATTGTTCAAGTTTTGTCCGTTCTATCCCATCCTGGGTCTGAACACCTGTTCCTGTTCTACAAAAGAAGGGTGATGGTTCGCTAACCCTTTGGATTCAGGATTTCGGTGATCGTTTCAAGGATCTCCTTTCTGGAAAAGGGCTTTGCCAGGACACGCATGGCACCACACATCTTGGCAACATCCAGAGCGAATTGGGCTTTTTCACCGGGACCACCGCCGGAAATGGCGATCATGGGCAGCTCTGGATTGAGGCCGATGAGTTCCTCGATGGTTTCCAGGCCATTTTTGTTGGGCATGAGGATGTCGGTAATGACCAGTTCTGCGGGGCATCTGCGAAACTGTTCCACACCCGTGCGTCCATCTTCGGCGGTATCAACCTCATAGCCCGCCTTTTCGAGTATTTGCTTGAGAACTTCTCGCACCTGCCGTTCATCTTCGATAATAAGAATTCGTGTCATCATTTAACTCCGTTGGGTTGATTCGATAGGTTGGTCAGCCATCTTTTGTACAGTTGGAAGGAACACCTGAAACGTACTGCCCAACCCTTCGGTACTCTCCACGGTGATCGCCCCCTCATGGGTTTGTATGATGCCATGAACGACAGATAATCCCAACCCGGAACCTTTGCCGACACTTTTTGTGGTAAAAAAGGGTTCAAAAAGGCGGTCACGGTTGGCCGGTGGGATACCGATCCCCTGATCTTGAATACTCAGGCGCATATGTGGCCCTGGGTGGAGCTTGGTAAGCGGAGCATTGTTGTGGATCATCTCCTGATCGACCATGACTTCTTGCAGTGCCACACGGAGGGTTCCCCCAGTTTTTTCCATGGATTCTGCGGCATTGGTACAAAGATTCATGACCATTTGCTGGATTCGTGCGGCATCGGCTGCGACCCAATTTTCGGTTGTGGAAAAAGAAGCTTCCAGGATGATTTTGTCGGGAAGAATCGCTTGAAGCAAGGAGATGGTCTCTTTCAATGGAATGGACAAGGGGATGGGGAACCGTTTTTGTTCACTTCTGCGGCTAAACGTCAGCAATTGTTTAACCAATTCTTTGGCACGGTTGGCGGCGATCATCACTTCGTTCAGATTGTCATGGGCCAGACTGGGGACTTCCAGATCATCCATGGTCAATTCAGTATAGGAGAGAATGGCGGTGAGAATATTGTTGAAATCATGGGCTATTCCGCCGGCCAGGGTTCCGATAGCTTCCAATTTTTGGGATTTTTTAAGGTGATTACCCCATTCCAATTCACGGGTCATGTCGCGTCCCACCACCACATGGCTGGTGATTTTTCCTTTTTCATCACGAACGGCGGACCATGTGATATCGGTGTGGAGGATTTGACCATCGCGTCTTGGCGCGGGAAAGCGTTGTCTGAAGGGGGTGCCTGTGGCAAGGGCCTGGACAATTTTGTGACGCCAATTTTGATGATGTCCGTCACTGGCGAGGTGAAGGACATTGGTTCCAAGAACTTCATGACGTGGGTAGCCGGTTACGTGTTCGAAGGAGGGATTGACATAAAGGACATGGCCTGAGGGGTCTGTGATGAGGACCATTTCCGCTGTCTGGCTGACAGCGGTTGCTAAGCGGCGCATGGCCTCCTCATCAAGCCGCAGGGCGCGGTTGAGTTGGAACAGGTGGTAGGTCATATAGGTCATGAATGGCAGGGCGCACAACAAAAGCATGGAGGCCAGTTCATCCAGATACCAGAGTTCATCGTTCCAAACCCAGGTGACAAAGATATCGAACACATCATAAAGGGTTGTTACGACGACCGCTGGCAGGAAAATAAGAAAGAATATGACCAGATAGGGTTGTGACCGTGGCCGGGTGGCAAGGGGTGGCGGATGGGGAGAATCTGTGGCTTGGGCCATGGTCCGGTCCTGGTGGTGAGTGAATAGGCAAAACGGCCATGATCATCATCTTGGTTTATTATGCCCATTCTTTCCCCCGTCAAGCAACGGGGCCTTGATTCTTGTGAGAGGGTGTGTTGACATTCGATCATTTGTTGACACCCTGCTTGTGTCCCCAGGGTGTCCTATTGGGTGTTGTTGTCTCCTGGTGTCCATTGCATTGCAGGGGTGAAAACCATGGGTTTGAAGGTACTATTGGTGGGTGGTGGCGGGCGTGAACATGCCCTGGCCTGGAAGATTGCACAATCGCCTCGGGTGGAAAGGCTCTATTGTGCCCCCGGAAATCCAGGCATTGGTGGTGTGGCGCAGTGCGTGGACATCAAGGCGGGGGATATCGTTGCCCTGGAAATGTTTGCGGTTGAGAAACAAATCGATCTGACGGTGATCGGACCCGAGGGTCCATTGGTTGCTGGACTGGCCGATCATCTTCGAGCCGCCGGGCAAGCGGTTTTTGGTCCTTCCGCCTCGGCGGCGGCCATTGAAGGTTCCAAAGCTTTCATGAAAGATCTGTTACAGCGGCACCATATCCCCACCGCAGGCTATGCGGTGTTTACCAAGGCCAAGGCGGCATTGGAATACATCCGCCAACAAGGGGTCCCCATTGTCGTCAAAACTTCTGGCCTAGCTTCGGGCAAGGGGGCCATGGTTTGCCACACCCTGCAAGAAGCGGAACAAGCGGTCCATCGTGCCATGGTTGCCCAGGAGTTTGGCGAGGCGGGGCGCGAAGTGGTTGTGGAGGAATTTTTGACGGGGGAGGAGGTCTCCTTCATGGCGTTTGCCGATGGCGAACACCTTTTGCCCATGGCGAGTGCCCAAGACCACAAGGCGGTCGGTGAAGGGGATACCGGTCCCAATACGGGGGGGATGGGTGCTTATTCACCAGCCCCTGTGCTGACGCCCCAGTTGCATGAGCGCATTATGACCGAGATCATGCAACCGGTGATCCGGGCTATGGCGGATGAGGGACGCCCCTATCGTGGGGTACTCTATGCCGGTCTGATGATTGATGGTGACCAGCTGAAAGTATTGGAGTTCAACGCACGGTTTGGTGACCCGGAAACTCAGCCGGTCATAATGCGGATGCGGTCGGATATTGTACCGTTTTTAATGGCATCGGCGGATGGATCGCTTGCAGGGATGGAAATCGATTGGGATCCCCGCCCTGCCGTTTGCGTGGTCATGGCTGCGGGGGGATACCCTGGCAGTTATCGGAGTGACCATGTTATTACCGGGATTGATGCAGCCGTTCACTGTCAGGATGTGCAGGTATTCCACGCGGGATCGCGTTTTGATGGGGGACGGATTGTGACCTCGGGGGGGCGGGTTCTGGGAGTAACGGGGTTGGGAACCACCGTGACGCAGGCACGCCGGGTGACCTATGCTGCGGTTGATCTCATCCATTGGCAGGATGTTTATTTTCGCAAGGATATCGCCTACCGGGCCATATCCAGGGAGGCCCAATGAATTCATCACCACTGGTTGGCATTCTCATGGGATCCGATTCCGATTTTGAAGTGATGCGGGAGGCGGCGAGGATCCTCAAGGCGTTTGAGGTTCCTTTTGAGATGCTGGTTACATCGGCGCACCGAACCCCGGAAAGAACCCATGAATATGCGACTCAGGCCTATGACAGGGGATTGAAGGTTTTGATTGTTGGCGCGGGTGCTGCGGCGCATCTGGCGGGTGTCGTCGCCGCAATGACGGCACTGCCGGTTATTGGCGTACCGCTGTCGGCGACGGATCTCAAGGGGATGGATGCGTTACTGGCGACGGTGCAGATGCCCGGTGGCATTCCGGTGGCTACCATGGCCATTGGCAAGGCGGGGGCTGCCAATGCGGCGTTGTTTGCGGTGAGAATACTGGCTTTGACCCATCTGGAGTTGGTGGAGAGACTGCGTGCCTACCGATTGGAAATGGCACAGGGGGTTGAGAAGAAAAATCAATCCCTTCAGGAGCAGTTGGCTGGTTTGTAGGCGGTTGCCGTCATGGCAGAATCCCCAGGGCAATTGCA
>PEAO01000046.1 GCA_002753615.1 Magnetococcales bacterium DCbin2 | reverse complement strand
GTCAAAATCAAAACCCTGGGGGCAATCCCCCAGACCCCTTTTTTCTTTTAATAATTTTATTTTAGATACACATCAAAATCGAACATGGCTGATGGTTTCGTAAATGGGACCAAAAACCGATAAAATCACCCATCCCAAGAGCATCCCCATCACCAAAGTCAAGATCGGCTCCACCATGGATTGCAAATTATCGATGGTTTCACGCACCTCCCGTTCCAAAAAATAACCCACATTTTCCATAGCACTATCCAATTGACCATTCGCCTCCCCCGCTTCCAGTAGGCGGGGCAACGGTGGCGACAACAACCCTTCCTCACTGAGAGCCGCACTCACCGATTGTCCTTCCGCCACCCGGTCATGGACCCTGTTGATCAGTCGCACCAATGCCTTATTGTTGGTAAGCCCCGACAGGACGACCAAAGAATCGAGAACCGAAACCCCTGAACGGTACATCAAGGTAAAATTGGTGGTGAAACGGACCAAAAAAAATTTTTGAATCAATGGCCCCACAAACCATGTACGCAGCCACATACGCCCGACCCATTCATCCAGTTCTGGACGCAAACGCAATCCTACCCCGATGCCAAAAAACAACCCTACCGGTAGCACGATCATCAGCCACCACCATTGCACCACAAACCGACTCACCGCAAACAATATCAGGGTGTAGAGGGGAATTTCCCCTCCCATTTTTGGAATAAACTCCATGAGGCGGGGTGCCAAAAAAATCATCAAAAAAAAGAACAACGCCATCACCACCACACCCACAATGAGGGGATAGCGCACCGCCTGCACCCCCCGTGCGGCGAGTTCATCCTCCCATTTCAGATTATTCGCCAATGCCCTGAAGATATAAACCAATTTTCCAGTTTTCTCCCCCACTCTGACCAAGCTGGAAAAAATATTTGGAAATATTTCTGGATAAGGGAGCATCGCTTCCGACAATCCTTTGCCCCCCTGGATATCTTCGGAAATAGCCGCCATGACATCACGAAAACGTGGATGGGGGATGGAAAGGCGGAGTTCATTCAGGGCATCCGGTATGGAGGTTCCCGCTTTCAACAGTTGTTCCATATGGATGCAAAAAAGAATCAGGAGTTTTCTCGAAATGACACGGTGATGGAAAATACGGATATCTTGAGGACCATCACCTCGGGCATCGATTAACCAAAGCCCCATACGGGTTAATTTAAGTTCCAGATCCTTGGTGTTCAGGGCCTGGATCCTCCCTTGGGAGATTTTGCCCCGATGGTTTGCGGCCCGGAATGTAAATTCAGGCATGATTCAACTCCAACACCCGATCACCCACCTCCATCAAATCGACGACACGGACCAATTCATCCAAGGTGGTCTGGCCATTTTTTACCCGTTCGATGCCATCCATGGCCATGGTTCGCAATCCCAAGGTTTGGCCATGGGCCATGAATTCTTTGCGGGGTGCCCCAGTATAGATCAACTCATCGAAAGTTTCATCAACCCGCAACACCTCCATGACCGGCAACCGCCCCCGATACCCCGAGCCAAAACACCCTTCACACCCCACAGCCCGATAGATCGGGTTTTCATTGCCACCCTCCAGGCCGAGAATACTGCATTCCACATCGGTCGCCCGCGAAGGGCGTCGGCACAGGGGGCATAACCGTCGGACCAATCTTTGGGCGATGATGCAATTGATGTTGCCGATGATAGAATCTTTGTGCGTTCCCAAATTAATCAACCTGGGAATCGCCCCCAGAGTGGAGTTGGCATGTAAAGTTGTCATAACCTGGTGCCCAGTCATAGCCGCTTGCAATGCCATGTTGGCGGTCTCGCTATCATGGATTTCACCCACCAAAATCACGTCGGGATCCTGCCACAACAGAGAGCGTATGCCAGTAGCGTAGTCCAGCCCCACCGCGTTGTTGACGCTGGTTTGCAGGACGGTTCCCATGGGATATTCCACGGGGTCTTCCAGCGTCATGACGTTGATACCGACATTGTTGACGTGATTGATCATGGAATACAGCGTCGTGGTCTTTCCGCTGCCGGTGGGACCGGTCACCAACACCAAGCCCATATTGCGATGCAAGGCGCGATGGAGTTCTTCAAGATTATGCTGGGTCAACCCCAATTCGGCCATGGAACGAATCTCACGACGCAAATCCAGAATGCGCAGAACCGCATTTTCTCCATGGATAGTCGGTTGGATGGAGACACGGAAACTCACCTTTTGCCCATTCACATCAAAATTGATAGTGCCATCCTGGGGAATACGGGATTCTGCCATGTTCATCCCTCCCATGACCTTGATGCGGACCATCAAGCTTCCGAGGAGATGTTTGTGGAAACTATGGATGAGGCGCAAGACGCCATCAATACGATAACGCACACGGACAAATCCGGCGGTAGGGCCGATATGAATATCAGACGCCTCCCGTTTGACAGCATCCGATAATACCGCATTCAACAATCGCACCATGGGATGGCTGAATTCCTCGGTGGAATCGGTCCAGGAGTCCATATCCATTTCACCCGTTTCCAATTCTCGTAGAATCCCCTCCACCGACAACTCATGGCCATAATAATGATCGATAGCCGTTGCAACATCGGCTTCACCGGCCAACCTAGGAGATAGGGTCGCCCCCTCCTCCAGGCGGGCCTGTAATAAGTCCAACACCGAAACATTCATGGGATTGGACATGGCCACGACCATCCGTTTTTTGATCGGATCATACAGTATGGGGCAAATGCCATGGCGTTGGGCAAACGCTTTCGGGACCATCGCCAAGGCTTCCGCCTGGGGAACGATTTCCACCAGATCCACCGCTTCATGGTTCAGTGCCTCGGCCAGGACGTTACGCATGACCGTTTCCGCCACCAGTCCCAACGCGACCACGATGCGCCCCAAGGTCTCCGAGGATCGTCTTTGTTCCGCCAGTGCCGTCTGTAACTGATCCTGGGTAATCAACCCACGCTCCAAAAGGATATCCCCCAATCGCCGTCCTGGTTTCACCCCATTGGTAATCGCCATCTCCTTCACCGCCTGAGGCGATTCATCCCCCCGCCATCGGTGCCAAAGGTTGAGAAACCTTTTGATGCCAAGAGGTTTTCCGCGAAACTCGTCCAAATTACCATAATGGCTTTTGGGAGGTTGCCGCAACAAGAGTTGTGCCGTCAACAGTTCCAAACCGCCAGCCTGCCAACCCTCTTGGATTCCCAGCTTGCGGGCCAGAACCTCCACGTCCACCGCCGTAAAGCGTGCCCCCTCCAAGGATGCGGCCAGGGGCGTCACCCCTTCTGACGACCGGCCAGAGTCCAGGTAGAACAGATCAAAGGATTGACCGCGATCCAAGACGCGCAGACTCGACAAATAACGTTGGGTACGGACCAACTCCTCAAATAGTTTGCCCGCTTGGTCCCCACCCGTAAACTGGCTGATGGGGGACATCCGGCTGATTTTTGTCCGACCACGAACAAAGTAGGTTTGCCGCAATCCGAAGGAATTCAATACCGCCAACAACGTCCGTTCCGAACCACGATCAATCTGACGCAATAATTGGCGCATCAGGAGTTGCTGTGACCACAACCCAACCACCCATGCCTTCATTTCTTTCAGTTCCGCCAACCATGGCGTGATCAGCCCAGGGTTGACCAGACCGGAAAAAAGAATCTGTTCCCCCTCCTTTCCCTTCCCCTGGGATACGGCACGACGGTAAGGCGTTGCGGCAAACAACCGTTCCAGACGGCGATTTAAGAGTCGATTGCGATCCATCCCCCGCAAACGGGGAATCACCTCCCCCTTCATTTCCTCTTCGATCACATCCACCAGTACGAAAACGGGATGTGTTCTCCCCGCTTTGGCCAAAAACGCCTTGAAGCGGCTATGTCCATCACCATTTTGGGAAAAGCGATCTTGTTCTTCAAACGATCCGTTGGCCCAATGAAACACAACCAACGCTTCCCGGGAGATCAGCATCAGGGTGGAATCGGCTTGACGTTCCGGCAGCAGGTTAAGGGGATTGTCAAATAGTGCGGTTGTCCATGACGTGAACTGGGGCATAAACTGAGGCATGAGCTGGCATTCACCTGTTAATCGGCCACCCAAACATCTCTGGGATCATGCCGAAATGGGATTGGTATAACTTCTTGTTTTTCCATTTGCAATGATGTAAAAATACTCCAAACTCCTATCTTAATGCAATAAAAAGGTTTCCATGACCGATAAAGATCGGTAACCCGGCAACAATGGCAGTCAAGACTGCCATGATTGCGGCGAACCTCACAACGCCACAGAATGCCTTCAAGGGTACGGATGAATGACAGATGAATATTTTATTGGTACGACAAACCGCAGAATATTCTTACAACGCACTTGGCGTAGGAATAGGCATTGTAGGAACGTTGTTGGGTAATGCTGGTCATCATATCAAAATCATTGATAACAACACCCTATATAAAAGATATGCAATAAACGAATTCATAAAACTGATTGGAAAAACAAAGCCTGACATCATTGGATTTGGGATCGTTACCGCAAACGCCTTTCTGACCTATGAAACAATCAGAAATATTAAGATAAAGTTCCCGAATATCCTTATTGTCGCCGGTGGTCTGCATATGAGATATTCATCTCAAGAGGCCCTTGAGCATGGTGTGGATATCGTTGTCAACAGGGAGGGCGAGTTGGTTGTTGTCCCATTATTTGATTATTTGGCCACCGCTTCCAGGAATTCTTTCAAAAGTGGCTTGGCCAATATCAAAGGGATCTCTTTTCGCCGTGATGATGGTACGTTCCATCAGCCCGATGAAGTTCCGATGACTGCCAACTTGGATGATGTTCCACTCATCAATTTCAATCTTTTTAATATTGGAGACTATTCGAAGACGGGAAAAGAACCCGGTTTTATTTATATTATTGGTCAAAGGGGATGTCCATTCCAATGTACATTCTGTTCCGATGAGTCACAAAGAGCGGATCGGAGAATTGCCTCTGACGAATGGTTATTTCGCAATGTGGAACATATTTATCATACGTTTGGATTCACACACATCGTTTTTTGCGATAATAATTTTACTTATCCAAAACGACGCGCTATTGATTTTTGTAACCGAATTATCCATTCAGACTTGGCCGGTAGGATTGAATTTTCCTGCCAAACCAAGGTAGAAACACCATTGGACGACGAACTTTTGTCTTTAATGAAAAGGGCTGGTTTTGTCAAGATCCGCTTGGGATTGGAACGGTTGGAGCCTTTTTCCCAAAACATGATCAAAAAAATTAGCCCGATTGAAAAAGTGAATCGGACACTTGAAAAATTAAAAAAACATGAATTCAGCATTGGTGTGTTTATGCTGATTGGATTTCCGTTTGACACGGTGGAATTGTTGAGGAAAGAATATGCTGCATTCCAGGAGGTGAGCCGATATGCCGATCAGGTGATCTGCTCCATACTTCAACCAGCTCCAGGGACAATCTATTATGATGACTATCCCAAGGCCAAAGAATGGTATTTGAATCCCGCCCATGTGCTTCTGTGGAGATCCTATTTCCACAACGTTTTTGATACCTACATGTATGCCCAAATTGATATGAATTTCTTCGATCTGGATGAATCAACGACCGATGAATTAAAAAGAATCTATCTATCAGTCAAAGAAGATAATCAGGGAATCTATTCTTTCACAGTAGAAAGATCGAGATTATACAGAATCGCCATTGGCATTGACAAGGGCGTTGCCAATTTGTCAAGATTATTGTTCAAAATATCCCCAGAAATTGAGTTTAAATTATTCATCAAGGTCAATTATCTGAGAATGTATTTCGGAACGTTGCTATTTTCAAAAAAATAGAAGCACTGACCGCGCACATCGCATGTGTCATCATGGCGTGATTTTGGCCAAAACACTAAAACCATGGTCTCCAATGACGGTACCCGAAATCGGAAACTTTGGAAACATTTCCGAAACAGTAAACCTTGTGGTACGGCGCGTTACCTTGGAGATTGATGTCGGCCATATCACACGGTTTGTGAATGTCATCTCAAGCCCTTGATCCCAAGGCCACAACAGGTCGTTATGTTCCTCCCCTAACCGTGTCCCCTGCAACCATACGTCCGTCCCCTTTTTCAGAATCAAACCAAACGCCTGCCCAGAAACCTTCTGTGAAAGTTTCAGAGACACATTCCCCTTCCATTGCGGCGGCAGAATGAACTGGCCCACTTCTTCCCCATAAGGACCGTCACGAACGATACCCCTCAAACCAACAACGGCTTCCTCAGGGCCAGGATTGTTGAATGAAAACCGCCACGCCATCGATTCCGCTTCTTTCAAAAATTTAAATTGTATTTTCCCAGATTGAACCGAAAGTGGAGAAGATGTCGTGTGAACTTCACTGATAAAAACTGCGTGTGTAATGGAATCACGATAGTTCTCAAGGTATGTCCGACCATGGATATTTTCCGGCTCATGAACCATACTGTACATCAATGCGCCGCAGTCCAATGCCCCATACATCAAATAAGTCGCCACCATGACCCATGTGCCATCATCAATATAGGAATCACCAACATTGGCATAGAGGACTTTATTGCATGGGAAATCTTTATCAAAGAGTAATCGAACCTGATCGGGATCGAATGAATAATCGGCCTCAAGGACAGCTTTTTTGTACTTATAAACGATTGAATTTGTATTGCCAATGTCCCCTTTATCAAAGATATTGTTGATATGATAGGCATAAACAATAACAACGATAGAAATCATTGCTGTGGCCATAAATATGTTCCTCTTGGAAAAATAAAAAGAACCATGTTCAAGCATATTATGACCCGTTATTTTATCGATTATGATAAGGAGATTATCGAGAACCATTAAGAAGAATGCCGCAGCAATTCCTGTCAATAATACTGAAGAAACAATCCAAAATCTTTGAAAAATACCTTCGGCATAATTGGTATAGCTAATGAAAAATAGCATCAATGCAACAAGCGCGGACAGCAGCAATGGAAGTTCAAACCTCTTCTTGGTCACAGAAAGGACCAAAACAGAGCAGAGTACCACAGAAAACGAAAAAACACCGAGGCCAAAAAGTTTCATCCACACGCTCACATAGCGCATGACATCGGCGAAACTCATCTGTTCCATTCTGAACGTGATCAATCCGTTCTTGGAAACCAACGATGCAAAGGCTTTAAAACCAAGAGGGTATTCCGAGTCCATGACATAAAAATAATAGAATAGAATCAAAAGTACACCCATAAAGAATAGTGCCAAGTTCCTCCGTCGGACAGGCCATCCTTGCAATGCAACAAAATACCCAAGGGTTATCCCGGCAAAAGTCATCCCCACAGTGTGTATCCCCATGGGAATCAGGATCATCGGGAGAATCCACCCACCCACATCACCCCGATGATGAATCAATATCCCCCAGAATAACGCAGCAAGCCCCATCGATATGCAGCTTGGTGATACAACCAATAAACCATGCTCAGGTAGAAAACTATCGACACCAACTAAAAAAATAAGTGCCATACCAGCAGATGCAGGACCAAAAATCATGTAGAGCAGATAAGCAAATCCACCAGGAATCACCACACTGAAAAAAATCCTGACGCTATGATAAGAATCGAGCCATGAAAAAGAAAATATCTTCTTGACAGCAATAACAATAAATGAAAATAAATGGGTGTATTCTGTCAGAAAAGTGCCAGCAACAAGTTCTTTATCTTTGACAGAATCAGAGTGGTTAACATGGTCCCTTGCATCGATCAGCGCAGGACATTTTTGGAAGAAACACTCGCTCAGTATCGCTGACTTATACGTGTAATTCACATTAAAATCTGGTTTATTTGGGAAAAAGATCCTCTTTGTATCCGGCACAACCGTTAGAAAAATAATGTGGAAAGAAAAAACGGTCAGTCCTATAAGAAACAAAACAAACTGGAATTTTCCAGTTCCAAAGACCGGCCAATCAAACCTTATAGAATTGTTCATCAACTTTTCCTTATGGATCATCCCACAAAAGAAATCAAACTTCCATTCCCAACACAAGGTGACAAAAATTTACCTTATCCAAAGTAGTTGTTACAAATCATTCGTTTAAATAATTAATCCTCGTAATAATGCTGAAACGGGGGTATCATGTCAATTGATTTCGGTTTTGACCTTTTGTTGGTTTTTCCCCGAACGGCACCATGGCCATGGAAGAAATGAAGGAGAGACGCTTAGGTGAGACTGCTTCTGATTCGCGAATCCAACACCATCTATCGCTATTCCAACACATCCTATGGCTTGGGTATGGTGGGGACCGTCGCCAGTGAAATCGCCCAAGTCAAAATCATTGACAATAACTCCATCCACGTCCTCTATTCGCCCCACGAACTGCTCGACAAGGCGGCCCAATTCAAACCCGATGTCATCGGATTTAACATTCATGCCTTCAATATCCTGGCATCCCGAGAATTGATTGCCCAAACCAAACAAAGATTCCCAGGTCTCTGCCTGATCGCGGGAGGGTTGCATACCTATGCCGAACCCGGAGAAGTCGCCGAAACCGGCGTTCACATCGTCGTCAAAGGAGAAGCCGAACCCCTGATCAAACCCTTGCTTAAAATCCTGGAAAGATTCTCCGTATCGGAAACCTCAAAGCCCTTCACAATCGGGGCCGAACTGGCCGCAGAATTAACCCATATTCCCGGCTTGGAATTTCAACAGGAGGGAAAAGAACACCGATCCGATACCGGACAACCGGGTTTTGTCCATGACCTGGATACCCTGCCATTCATCAATTACGATCTGTTCAATCTGGAAGATTTTCTCAAACATTCCGGCGATGATCACTACGTCACCAACGTTTTGATCACACAACGGGGTTGTCCCTACCCATGCTCCTTCTGCCGCGTGGAAGGGAGTGCCGCCCTGGTAAAGGTCCGCGAAAATTCAACCGCCTACCGCCTTGCCTACGTAGATTACCTCTTGAATCGCTTCAAGCCCGGACATATCATCTTCTACGATAATAATTTTACCTTGAAACGTCAGTCCGCCATTGATTTTTGCCGTGGTTATGTCGAGCGTCAATTCCACCGAAAAACGACATTCTCCTGCCAAACCAACGTCGCGTTGAATTTGGACAAAGACCTGCTCGCCGCCATGAAAGCCGCCCGGTGTACCGAGGTGGGACTGGGGATCGAACGGTTGTCTCAGCGTGCCCTGACACTCATCCGCAAAAATCGCAATTACGACCGCATCCTGTCCAACCTTGAATTGTTGAACCACTTTGGCATTGATGTCTTGGCCAACTGCCTCATCGGGTTTCCTTTCGATACCCCAGAGACCGTGGCAGAAGAAAGCCGATTGTTTGGTGAGGTCAAAGACAAAATCAAAGTTTTTGCAATCAATAACCTCCTGCCACCACCCGGAACCGATGTCTACCAGCAGACTTCTTACCAACGTTGGTATCTGCAAGAACGATTCATGCACTGGAAACCATCCTTCTATCATATGGTGTTTAACTTTTCCAACAATGCCTGGGATGTCAATTTTTTTAATCTGGACCGGGAAACACAAAACGCGATTCGCCTGATGAAAGAACGGTATTATTCCTTGACTATTGCCAAGATGGATAGCAGAGTTATTGATATTCTTCATTTTTTTGAAAAAATTTTGGCACGAATTTCTTTGGCCGCCTTTCGGATTCATCCCACGTTTGAAAATATTCTGTTTTATTTTCCAAAAAAGACAAGAATACTATTACATAATTATTTTCTGACAAAATATTATATCCCAAGAAACAATGCCTTGAACGAGGAGTCACTCCTGTGAGCCTGTCTTTCCTGGCCAAAACCGCACTTGCCAGAATTAAATACTCCTTTGGTGTACGGACACCATTGCGGGTGTTACACAGAATCACCTCGCGCTGTAACCTGGAATGCACCTTTTGCGACCACCAGGCCCATCGACGCGAAAAGTCCGAATTATCCACCGAAGCGTTAAAAGAGTGCATGAGTCAGTTTGCCAAACTGGGGACCATCACCTGGGGTATCACCGGCGGCGAAGTCTTTCTGCGCAAGGATCTCCTGGAAATTTTGCACCACGCCCATGGCCTGGGATTTTTTACCTCCATGATTACCAACGGCACCATCGCCAGCGCAGAACAGATCGCCGAAGCCTCCCGCTATTTGGAATTCCTGGTGACCAGTGTCGATGGCTCCCCCGAAGGGATGGAAAAGGTCCGAGGTCCAGGGGTCTTCGACAAGGTGGTCAGAACCATCGAGAATGCAAAAAGAAACAAGCTTCCGGTCATTGTTGGCACCGTCCTGACCCGCGATCTCATCGACATGGATGGCATCCGCTTCATGGGCCAATTTGCCAAAGAGATGGGGGTGCGCGTCTCCTTCCAAAATCTTTTATTGACTGGACCCTACGGTGGTACCGGTTTCTCCGACGCCAAGGAGAATATCGTTCCCCATGAACCCGACAGGGAACGCCTGTTCGAGGCCCTGGATCTCATCCTGGACATGCGCAAACAGGGTTATCCCTTTGTCAATAATCGACCATGGGTCGATTTTGTCAAAAACCATATCCAGGGAACCCTGAAACCCAGCACCTGTTACGCCGGGATGCTGTACTGCAACTTTTTTGAGGATGGAACGGTGAGAACCTGCCAATATCACCCCCAACGGGTCAACGAATCATCCATCGCCGAGTCAATCGCAAAGCTGGCCGGCGTTTTCGATGATTGTCCTTGCCTCGCCATCTGCTACGTCAATTATAACTTGGCGTTTGATTTTAATTGGACCATGATTCTTGATGGCGCAAGAAATGCTTTCTACCGGGTTTAGCCGTCATGCCACGCGACGGGAAATTGTAGGAAGGAGATCGTGATGAAACTCCATAAACTGCTCAACCGTGTACGCTATGGCAGCAATCTCAACAAGCCGCGTTACATGATGCGTCTTTTCAAAAATCTGGCGCAACGCTATTTCCTGAATGCACGTCCCCTCCGGGGCATTGATTTTGCCGTGGATTACGCCTGCAATCTGAAATGTCAGCATTGTTTTAACAAGGATATCTTGAAAGGCCCGCGTAAAATGACCCTGGATGACTATGCCCGGGTGTTCAAAGAGGCGGAGGCGGAAGGGATCTTGAACTTTTGTTTCCAGGGGGGCGAAATATTGATCCAGAAAGATTGGGAAGCTTATTTGCGATTACTGGATCCAGGCAAATTTTCCATCTCTCTGACCACCAACGGAACCCACCTGACGGAAGATGCGGTCGTGCGCATGACGGCATTGGGGGTCAATACCCTGACTGTAAGTTTGGACAGTGGGCTACCCCAGGAACACGATGGGTTCCGTGGTGTTGCCGGGAGCTTTGAAAAGGCGGTGCGCGGTATCGACTTTGCCTTGGCCCATGGACTCAAGGTCGTTGTCAACTCCACCATTTCACCGCTCAACCTGCATTCCGAAGGGTTCAAACGCCTGCTCGAATATACCCGTCGTAAAAAACTGCTCCTCAATACCATCCTCGCCGCCCCTTCGGGCAACTGGCAGGGGTGCGAAGAAATTATCATGCGTGAAAAAGATATTGCCGAATACGAAGCAATCGCCAAAGAATACGGCAATGTGGTCCGCGATGTCGATTCCCTTTACCTGGGCCGAGGATGCCCCGCTGTCAATGAGTCGGTCTATATCACCCCCTTTGGAGATGTTTTTGGCTGTGCCTACATTCATATTGTCCTTGGCAATATTTTTGAAGACTCCCTGGGGACCATTCGTCGCCGAGGGATGGATTATTTCAACTATCCCAAAAAATGTCTGATCTCGGAGGATCATGGGTTCATAAAAGACTATAATGAACTGGTCAAAGGGAAAAAACTGCCACTCCCCTTTGAAGCCCACAATAAAATCAAACACTGGTCCCGATCATGACTTTCCGAGAACCGTCCCGCGAAAAAAAACAAGCCGATAATTTTGAACACGTCTTGGAAAACAGTCGCCACCAGGGTTGCCGAATCGCCTTTGTCAACCAAATCTCATTCAACGAACCCATGGGAATCGGTTACATTTCTGCCTACCTGAAGGCACATTTTCCCGATTTGGCCATTGAGTTTTTTCATGTTGATGCCAACACCGTGGACCATCTCAGACAGTTTAAACCCAACTTTGTCCTCTACAGTCTGATGACAGGGATACATATTCGGGAATTTGAACGGGTACGGCACATCAAAAGATCCATCGGTCCCCATATCTCCGTTCTCGGAGGCCCACACATCACCTATTTTCCACAATCGGTGACGCAGGAGGGGGTGGATATCGCTTGTCAGGGGGAGGGAGAACTTCCCATGAAAAGTCTCTTTTCCGCCGTGAGAGACGGGATGGATATTCGCAAGATCAACGGCTTATGGATAAAAGACGGGGATGAACTCCATCAAAACCCCGTAGAATACCTGGTGCCGGAACTGGATGAACTCCCCTTTCCCGATCGGGATCTTTATTATGGAAAATCTGATTTTCTAAGAAAATACGGGCGAAAACCCGTGGTCGGTGCCCGGGGATGTCCTTTTAAATGTTCCTATTGTTACAATAGCGGACTCAATAAAATTTTCAAAAGCAAGGGGAAGGTGTTGCGCAATCGTAGCCCCGAATCGGTTGTCGCAGAAGTCATGCAACTCAAAGAGCGTTACGCCACCCCATTTGTGGCATTCATCGAAGATGTTTTCTCCGGCGTTCGCCTCTCCTGGTTACAGGAATTCCAGGAACGATACGCCTCGGTTCAAGTCCCGTTTTACATCAGCATCCGTGCTGAATTTGTCACGTCAGAAATTGCCCGCACTTTAAAAAAGAGCGGTTGTGTTTCGGCCTCCATGGCGGTAGAACATGGCGATTATGAATATCGTAAGGAATATCTGTTCCGCAAAATGACCGACGAAAAACTTATTGAAGGGACCAGGATCCTGGAATCCGAAGGGATACGGGTTGCATCACCGATCATCCTCGGTATGCCCTTCTCCGGTATCGAAGGAGACTTAAAAACATTGAAGCTTGTCGCCCGTTCCCGTCCCACCCATGCCACCACCGCCATATTCCAACCCTATCCCGGTACGGCCCTCACCGAACTATGCCGCGAAAAAGGGTTGATCGATGCAACCAACATGGATCACCTTCCCGATAATTTTTTCTCTTCCCCAAACGTCAAAGGGGTCGAGTATCCCCAGGTCATCAAACTGCATAACAGCTTCAGCGTCATCTTGTTGCTGCATCGATGGTTTCACTGGGATGTGGAAACCCTCTTTCACCGGCTCCCAAACAGTGTGTTCATACGCCTGCTGAATGTTTTTCTCAAATACATCACCTTCAAACAAATCATCGGATACAAACGCGGTTGGTGGGAAGTATGGTCAGAAATTTATCAAGGAATCGTAACCGGGGTATTCGACGTAGGGATCTCATTAAAAAGAAAATCTCCCAAACTCATCGACCATCCGGTCCGTCCCGTATCGAAATGAGCGCAAACCGCTTGGGTATGATGTATCGTCACGTCGTATGAGGCCACATGGAACACATCCTGGAAAAGAAAACACGGGTACTTCTCATTGCCATAGAACCTGTAACCCCCTATGTCTACGGGGTGCGCAGCATCAGTGCCATGCTGAAAAGCCACGGGTTCCATACCAGTATTTTATTTCTTCATCCCAATCAGTTTGCCACGGAAGATGGTGCGACCACAGATCATTTTCTGGATTTTTGTTCGGGTTATGATGTACTCGGCATGTCCTTCATGTCCCCGCGTTTTTTCATGGCAACCACCCTGACCACCCGCATCCGGCAACGATGGCCAGAAAAGATTGTGGTCTTCGGAGGACACGATTCCATCGTCGATCCGGTACGTAACCTCAAGGTCGCCGATGCCGTCTGCACAGGAGAAGGAGAAACCGCTTTTTTGGATTATCTACGCCAGCGGGAAGCGGGAGACCACCAACGGGCAGTCCCTGGAATGGTGCTGCGCCATGGCCATGATACCCTCCAAGCACCTCTCCCGGCCCTGATGCGGAATTTTGACGAGGTTCCTACGGTAGACAATGATTTTGCCACCCATTTTGTAACCCATAACAATCAAATATTTCCCATGGTAGGTTCCATGGCGAAACGTCATCTGGGCCATGATTATATGACCATGACCTCCTTTGGGTGTACCATGCGTTGCACCTACTGTGTCAATAACAAGATGATGGAACTCTATCCCGATTGGAAAAAGGTACGGCGGCGACCTGTTGCCCATATCATGCGCGAATTTCAGGATGCGCTTACGCACATTCCCCTGATTTTGTCGGTCAACCTTGTGGATGACGATTTTGGCAGCGCACCCATCGCATACCTGGAGGAATTCAGAGACCATTACAAACGAGAGGTCAACTTGCCTCTGGATGTCATGGGGTTGCGTCCGGTGGATGTCACTCGGGAAAAGCTTGATCTCCTCCAGGACATGGGGACCGTCAAAGTGCGCATGGGTATTCAATCGGTTGCGCCATCGGTGAAAAAACTCTTTCGCCGCAATTTCACCAACGATTACATCATGGAAAAAGTCAACCTTCTGCACCAATATCGGAACTGTTTTTGGGCCATCCGCTACGATTTTATCGTCGATACCCCGTGGGATCCACCAGAAGCCTCCCTGGAAACACTGCAATTCATGGCGCGGATGCCGCCCCCCTTTTTCCCGAATGTCTTCACACTGGCCCATTATCCGGGTACAGAACTGTATAACCGGGCACTCGCAGAAGGGATTGTGAACGAATCCGATGTCTGGGAAGGCCGGTTGAATGAAAATTTCATGGAACTCAAACCAACTTGGCTCAACTTTCTCATGATTGGAATGGGGATCATCCACATTTCTCCCAAAGTCCTGGCACTGCTGACCCATCCGCGCCTCACCCAACGGATCAACCGCGTCCCCTCCGCCATGATGACATTGGCCCAGCTCCTGGCGTTCCTGAAACGATTTCTGGTGTTTCTGAGTAAGGGAGATCGTGCCCAGTTAAAAAAACTTTCACTCTACCTACGTGAGTATGCCTTTTTATTTTTCAAACCCAAAAGCCGCGTCGCCCCCCCTCCGACGCTTACGAATCATGATAAGAGTCCCGCATGAGAATCCTTTTGGTGTTACCACATCACGCCATTCAGAATTATGGCTATCTCAGCTACAAAGACAGCGATTTTCCCCTGGGGCTGGGCTATGTGGCGGCTATCCTGGAAAGAGATTTCCAACCCGACAAGCTGGACACCTTTGATTTCCAGATCAAAGGCAACAGCCTAGAGAAATTCAAAGATCACCTGAGAAAAAATGCATACGATGTCGTTGGTCTGAGCGTCTTTACACCCACCTATGGTCCCAGCATTCACGTCGCCGAGACCGTGCGTGCCGTATTGCCCGACTGTCGTATTATCGCTGGCGGTCCCTTCATGGGAATGAATCCTGGGGAAATGCTGAAAGATTGTCCCGAAATAGACCTTGAGTTTATTGGTGAATCAGAGGAGACCCTGACGGGGGGATTAACAGCACTGTTCAATCACGATTCCCTGGAACACCATTCCGGGATCGCTTGGCGCAACGGCAACAAGGTCATTGTCAATCCACGACATCCTCTCATTAAGGATTTGGATACGATCCCCTTCCCCAAACGTGATATTTTTCCGTTGGACCAATATACCTCACTGCCGGGTCAATTTTTTAAAAAACCCATCGTGCCCATGACCACGACACGCGGTTGCCCGTTCCGTTGCGCCTTTTGTGAGGATCACGTCCTCTGGCAGAAAAAGTGCCGTTTCCGCAGTGCCGAAAATGTCTATGGAGAAATGGAAGAATTGGTCCAACGGTTTGGTGCCCGGGAAATCAAATTTTTTGATGACACATTTTCCTCATCACGCCACCGCACGGTAGAATTGTGCGAGTTGATCATCAAACGCCAATTGAATGTTATCTGGCGTGTTTGTACCCGCGTGGATACGGTCGATGAAGAACTCTTGGCGTTGATGGCGCGTGCGGGGTTACGCAGTATCAATTTTGGTATTGAATCGGGTTCCGACAAAATCTTGGAAGCGATGAAAAAAGGATTCACCAAAGATGTGGTGCGCACTGCGGTACGTGCTGCAAAAAAAGCGGGTGTGGAAACCAAGGCATCCTTCATGCTCAACTATCCTGGCGACGATAGACAAACGACCGAGGAGACCCTGGCTTTTGCCAAAGAATTGGATTTGGATTATGTCGGCTATAACCTTTTTAACCCTCTTTTAGGTCGTGAATTGAAAGAATATGTCGAAAAAACCTATCCAATCAATCAAACAGCCTGGAATGATCGCAATGTCAGTGCAGTCAACACCATATTCTTTTATCAACCGGGCCTTTCGGTAGATTATCTGGAAAAGACCTATAAAAAAGCGATGCGGTCACATTATCTAAAGCCAAAAAATATTGCCAAAGCACTGTGGCGAATCCGCAACCTGGATATGCTCAAGAGTTATTACGATGGTTTTTGCCGTTTATTTAAAATAAAAATCTATGCCGAATCGCCATCACAAAGAAAATCCGCCGTTGATTGATCGTCTGTGCCGCTCCTATTGGAGGGTGTTCAACTCATTTTGACGGAGGGGATGTGAACGGTCGCTCGCAGCAGCAGTCATGAAAACAGTCGGCAAGGTTGGAAAAATCGTCCTCCCGTTTTTGCTGACATTGGGTTCGATCACGCTATTTTTTCTGCTTTTCAAGCCGCAACAAGCCTTTTCCACATTGGCTCGCGTCAGTCTGCCCTGGATGGGACTTAGTTTGTTGTCCTCAATTATTTCCATATCCATTATCCGCCCGTGGATATGGAAATACTATTTTTCAAGAAATAAGACGAATGCCACATTCCTGCAAATTTTCCAGGTGCTTTCCATCTCTTCGTTCTACGCAATTTTTCTGCCCGCTCGATCTGGTGAACCGGTGTCCGCCTATTTATTTCATAGAAAGACCAATGCCAGCATCTCTTCATTGCTTGCTTTTGCACTCTACGAAAAAATACTCCACTTTTTTTCGTCCGGGTTGATATTCTTAGGGGCCTTTATGATGACCCGGAGCAGCCATGGTGCGTGGTTGGAAACGATGAGGCCTGTTTTGGGAGGAAACATTCGAGGCACCTCCATTTTTTGGGTCGTAGGACTCATCATGGTTTCAGGTTTGATCATCTGGCGTCTTCTTTCGAAAAAACTGTTGAAATTTATTCAAAGTTTGAGAGAGATATTCCATGATAGCCCGTTATTGTTGACGACAACTGGACTTTCATTGGTCTATCTGACATTCGGGATTTTTGGCAATATGGCGGTTATCTTTAGTTTTCCGCAGGAGGTTCTATTACCAGGATTCAACGTATTTCCTATTGTCGCCATGATGGTATGTTTCAGTATTTTCTCCAGCGTGATTTCCATTTTCCCCACAGGATTGGGACCGGGTGAATTCGGTTATGCCGCATTTTTGGTTCTCATCGGCTTCAGCCCGGAGTTTGCCGCCCTCATTGTCCTCACCAATACTGCGGTATCGTATCTAATTGCCATCGTGGCCTTTTTATTGGGGATGTTTCTAAAAATATTCCAATAAAATCAAAGAAAACATATCTTAATGATAGTAAGTACTGGAATCTGAAGTATCGGACTGTTGGTTCCATTCGGAATTATGTTATATTTCGGGTTACCGTTCACATAAGCAAGGCTCGATGCCATGTACCACGAGAATTTTGGGCTGAGTCAACCACCATTTCGCAACACCCCGGATACCCGTGTTTTTTACCCCGGCGGCAAACGTGGTGCTATCCTTGAAGCCCTGGAGTATGCTGTCCTCCAAGGAGAGGGGATCGTCAAGGTGGTGGGTGAAGTCGGCAGTGGCAAGACCATGTTGTGCCGCATGTTGGAATCGCGCCTGAGCGGAAAGATCGAGACGGTTTTTATCGCCAATCCCAGCTTGACACCAGAAAATATCTTTCACGCCATCGCGGTGGAACTCCGCATCGAACTTGGCGATAAAACAGATAAATTTCAGGTTCTTCAATCGCTACAGAGTTACCTGCTCAAAAAGCACGCTTCTGGCCGTCATGTCGTGGTTCTGGTGGAAGAAGCGCAGGGGATGTTATTGGCCACCCTGGAGGAAATCCGACTTTTAAGCAACCTGGAAACCACCCGTTCCAAACTTCTGCAATTGATCCTTTTCGGTCAACCCGAATTGGACATCAACCTGTCGGTCCCTTCCATCCGGCAACTCAAGGAACGGATTTCCTATCAATTTTATCTCCCCCCCTTTTCCCCGGAGGATGTCGAAGAATACCTCATGATGCGTATGCGTTCTGCGGGTTATCGCGGCCCAACCCCGTTTTACCCCAGGGCCTGTCGCCGCATTTGGAAACTCTCTGGGGGGCTAACGCGCCGCATCAACCTTTTGGCCGACAAGGCTTTGCTGGCCGCCTACATCGATAAAAAAGACCGGGTGACCGCCCGGCATGTCAACCAAGCCGCCTCCGAAAGTACCTTTACCACGGTTCGTGATTGGCGACGCACGACCCGGTTGGCCACCCTGGTAGCCCTGATCGGCGTCCCGATCGCGGGCGGTGCCGGCTTTTTCCTGGCTGATCTGATCCAAAAACAGACCCAATCCACAGTCACCACAACCCAGCCCAAATCCCAAGGCGAAGTCGCCGAAGAGCAACGGCCTCCCTCTTCCATGGATGCGGTGACGCAGGTCGTTCTCCAACCACAACCCGTCCAACAGCACCCCAGCGTCATCCCAGTCAAACAACCGGAGATGGAATCGACCCGCGATGGCGTCATTATCCTCCCCGTGGCTTCGTCAACCGACGCCCCCCCTCCTCCCCCCATGAATCCCAAGCCGGACTCAACACCTGTCCCAAGCACCGATGCCAACACAGTCGCACAACCTATTCCGGCACCGCAACCACCCAGGGAAGATATCGCCGTTCCAACCCTCTCACCGGAACCACCTCAGCAGGCATCACCGGTGACCAACCCACCATTGCCCAACGTAAAACCCCGTCATGCCACCCGGATCGAAGCAGAAAAACCATCCTCCGCACCCCAAGCGGCAGCGACGACCGAAACCACTACAGAAAGAAAGATCTATCCCCTGTCCAAAGAGGAACGTGGCCAGTTCATGGACCAAAAACTGGCCGATACCGACCAATGGTTGAAAACAGCCAATCCCGAACACTACACACTGCAACTGATGCTCATCGCCAACAGCCTGGACAATTGGCTTCAGGATATGATCATCGCCGAATCCGATCTGGGGGGAAAATTCTACGTCAAACCTCTCATGATCAATAACAAACCGCACTACACCGTTTACTTCAACGATTATGCCTCCTACTCCAAGGCCCGCTGGGATATTGAACGCCTGCCACTGCGTCTGCGTCAGTTCAAACCCTACGTCCAACCCATCAAACTGATCATGGGTACGCACCAAAATTAACGAACTCAAGTTAAAAACTGGCTCAGATGCGTTGACATGGCACTTGCTCCTTTGACGAAATCTTGATGTTCCCGGCACCACTTTATAACCCATTTTGATCTTGTACGCGCTAGCATAAGCACCATGATCTTTCCTCAACCAAGGAGTGCCTGTCATGGATATCTTCATGCTTATGTTGGCCGTCGGCTTTTTTGCCGGATCGGCTGTCCTCGTCCCCATACTCAACCACTTGCGGAGGCGATAATGTCTATTCTTTACCTCGTCGGCATCGTGTTGGCGACCGTGGTATTCATCTATCTGGGGTTTGTGCTGTTTTTGCCGGAGAAATTCTCATGACCGCCAATGCCATCCTGCAAATACTCATCTATCTGACCTTATTGATGATCCTCGCTTGGCCTCTGGGACGCACCATGGCCAGGGTTTATGGTAATGACCTCCCCGTCTGGATGGGCTGGCTCTCCCCCATGGAACGTGGAATCTACCGATTCTGTGGCATCCGCCCTGACGAGGAGATGTCCTGGCCCCGGTACGCCGTGTCGGTGCTAATCTTCAATCTTCTGGGACTGCTGACGCTCTATCTGCTCCAGCGGACGCAGGCTTGGTTACCGTTCAATCCCCAGGCCATGGCCAACGTATCGCCCGATTCGGCCTTCAATACCGCCGTCAGTTTCGTGAGCAACACCAACTGGCAGGGCTACAGCGGCGAAACCACCATGTCCTATCTGACCCAAATGTTGGGGCTGACAGTGCAGAACTTCGTTTCCGCAGCTACCGGCATGGCGGTTCTGGCCGCCCTGATGCGCGCCTTCACCCGCAGAGAGGATCAAGGTATCGGCAATTTCTGGGTTGATATGACCCGATCAACCCTTTATATCCTGTTGCCCCTGAGCCTGATTCTCTCTTTGGCTCTGGTCGGACAGGGGGTCGTGCAAAGCTTCGAGCCTTATCGCACCGTCCAGCTCATGCAACCCGTGGACTATGAAATTCCATCCACCACCTCCGACGGCCAGCCTCTCAAAGACGACGCCGGACACCCCATCACCGAAAAGAAAACGGCAACGGAACAAGTCATCGCCTTGGGACCGGCGGCCTCCCAAGTGGCGATCAAGCAACTGGGAACCAACGGCGGCGGCTTCTTCAACGTCAACTCTGCCCACCCCCTGGAAAACCCCACACCACTCTCCAATCTGCTGGAGATGCTCTCCATCCTGCTGATCCCGGCGGCACTCTGCTTCACCTTCGGGCGATACGTGAAAGATGACCGGCAAGGGGTGGCGATTCTGGCGGCCATGACTATCGTCTTTGTGGCACTGCTGGCCCTGTGCGTGGGGGCGGAACAGTCCGGCAATCCCCTGTTTCAGCGATTGGGGCTGGACACGGCAGCCTCCGAACAAGCCCCCGGCGGCAACATGGAAGGCAAAGAGGTGCGCTTCGGCATCGTCAATTCGGCACTCTGGGCCACAGCGACCACAGCCGCATCCAACGGCTCGGTCAACGCCATGCACGACTCCTTCACCCCCCTGGGCGGCTTGGTCCCCATGTGGCTGATGCAGTTGGGCGAAGTGATCTTCGGCGGAGTGGGGTCGGGACTGTACGGGATGATCGTTTTCGCCTTGTTGGGGGTCTTCGTCTCTGGGTTGATGATCGGTCGTACCCCCGAATATCTGGGCAAAAAGATCGAGGCCTTCGAGATGAAGATGGCCTCCGTGGCCATTCTCGTCCCCTGCTTGGCGGTATTGCTGGGAACCGCCGTGGCGGTAGTGACCGAGGCGGGACGAGCAGGGATCGCCAATCCGGGTATCCACGGCTTTTCGGAGATTCTCTACGCCTTCTCCTCGGCGGGAAACAACAATGGCAGTGCCTTCGCGGGGCTGTCGGCCAATACCCCCTTCTATAACACGATGCTGGGAATCGCCATGCTGCTGGCCCGCTACTGGGTGATCATCCCGGTGCTGGCCATCGCCGGATCCCTGACGGCCAAAAAAAGCATCCCCCCCTCAGTCGGAACCTTGCCCACCCACACCCCGCTGTTCGTGGCGGTGCTGATCGGCACGGTAATCGTAGTCGGTGCCTTGACGTTTCTCCCGGCACTGGCACTAGGCCCTATCGTGGAACATGTTCACATGATCAGCGGACGCTGACAGGAGACTTTCAATGCAGCAACAAACCTCTTTATACGATCCCGCCATTCTTCGGGAAGCGGTCATCGACTCCTTCAAACGACTCTCCCCCCGTTATCAAATCGGAAATCCGGTGATGTTCGTGGTCTGGCTGGGCAGTCTGCTGACCAGCGGATTGTTCGTCCAATCTCTGATCGGCCAGGGAGAAGCCCCTTCCGGGTTTATCCTGGCAATTACCCTGTGGTTATGGTTCACGGTGTTGTTTGCCAACTTCGCCGAAGCGGTGGCGGAAGGCCGGGGCAAGGCCCAGGCCGCCGCGCTCAAAGGTCTGCGCCGCACCATCCTGGCCAAAAAACTCCAAGAGCCGCGTCCCGACTCCCCCTGGGAAACAGTCCCTTCCGAAAACCTGCGCCGGGGAGATGTGGTGTTGATCGAAACTGGCGATATTATCCCCGGCGATGGCGAGGTACTCGCGGGGATAGCCTCGGTGGATGAATCGGCCATTACCGGCGAATCCGCCCCGGTCATCCGCGAATCGGGGGGAGATTTTTCCGCCGTCACCGGCGGCACCCGGATACTCTCCGATTGGCTGATGGTGCGTATCGCGGTCAATCCCGGCGAGACATTTCTCGATCGCATGATCGGCATGGTAGAAGGGGCCAAACGCCATAAGACCCCCAATGAGATCGCCCTTACCATCTTGCTGGTGATGCTGACCCTCGTTTTTCTGCTGGCGACCGTCACCCTGCTGCCGTTCTCGATCTACGGCGTGGAGACCGCCCAAGCGGGCACGCCGGTAACGGTGACAGTGCTGACGGCCCTGCTGGTATGCCTGATTCCCACCACCATCGGCGGACTGTTATCGGCCATCGGGGTCGCAGGCATGAGCCGCATGATGGAAAAAAATGTTCTGGCCACCTCCGGCAAGGCCGTGGAGGCCGCTGGGGACGTGGATGTGCTACTTCTGGACAAGACCGGTACGATCACCCTGGGCAATCGCCAGGCCGCAGCCTTCGTCCCCGCCGCTGGGGTGTCGGACAAAGAATTGGCCGACGCAGCCCTACTCTCCTCCCTGGCCGACGAGACCCCGGAAGGCCGTTCCATCGTCGCCTTGGCCAAAGAGAAGCTGCAACAACGGGGACGAGACATCCATCCAGAAGGGGCATCGTTTGTCCATTTCACCGCCCAGACCCGCATGAGCGGCATCGACTGGCAGGGCCGGACGATCCGCAAAGGGGCGTCGGAAGCGGTACGTCACCATGTGGAATCCCAAGGTGGTCACTGGTCCCCCGCCCTGCAACAGACCGTGGACAACATCGCCCGTCGCGGTGCCACCCCCCTGGTCGTCGTAGAAGGGGCGCGTACTCTGGGGGTCGTGGAATTAAAAGATATCGTCAAGGGCGGCATCAAGGAACGCTTCGCCGAACTGCGGCGCATGGGCATCAAAACGGTGATGATCACCGGCGACAACCGTCTGACCGCCGCCGCCATCGCCGCCGAGGCTGGGGTGGATGATTTCCTCGCCGAAGCCACTCCCGAAGCCAAGCTCAAACTCATCCGCCATTATCAGGATGAAGGACGGCTGGTCGCGATGACCGGCGACGGCACCAACGACGCCCCAGCCCTGGCCCAAGCCGATGTGGCGGTAGCCATGAACACCGGCACCCAGGCCGCCAAGGAGGCGGGCAACATGGTGGATCTGGACTCCAACCCCACCAAGCTCATCGAGGTGGTAGAGACCGGCAAGCAGATGCTCATCACCCGTGGTGCGCTGACCACCTTTTCCATCGCCAATGACGTGGCCAAGTATTTCGCCATCATTCCGGCCGCCTTCGCCGCCACCTATCCGGCCCTGGACGTATTCAATATCATGAGGTTGGCGACACCTTCCTCAGCCATCCTGTCGGCGGTCATCTTCAACGCCCTGATCATCATCGCCCTGATCCCCTTGGCCCTCAAGGGGGTTGCCTACCGGGCGGTAGGTGCCGCCGCCCTGCTGCGACGTAATTTGCTGATTTACGGGGTGGGCGGTCTGATCGTACCATTCATCGGGATCAAAGCCATCGACCTGCTGCTGGTCGCTCTCCATCTCGCGTGAGGATATGACATGATTAAGGAACTTAAACCCGCACTGTTGATGTTGGTCATTATGACCCTGCTGACCGGAGGGATCTATCCGGCACTGGTCACGGGATTGGCGCAATACCTCTTTCCCAATCAAGCCAATGGGAGCCTGATACGCTCTCAAGGCAAACTAATCGGCTCACAATTGGTGGGGCAACCCTTCTCGAACACTCACTATTTTTGGGGACGACCCTCGGCCACCGCCCCCATACCGTACAATGCTGCCGCCTCCAGCGGTTCCAATCAGGGACCGCTCAACCCCGCCCTGGAAGAGGCGGTCAAAGGTCGCATGGCCGCGCTCAAGGCAAGTGATCCGCAACAGACAACACCCATCCCTGTGGATCTGGTCACCGCCTCGGCCAGTGGACTCGATCCCCACATCAGCCCGGCAGCGGCTTTGTGGCAAATCCCCCGGGTTGCCAAAGAGCGCGGACTCACCGCACAAGAAGTGCAGACACTGGTGGCACGCCATACCGAGGAACGCCTCTTTGGCCTGCTGGGAGAACCTCGGGGCAATGTATTGACCCTCAATCTGGCCCCGGAT
>PEAO01000148.1 GCA_002753615.1 Magnetococcales bacterium DCbin2 | reverse complement strand
AAAAGCAGAGTCAAAAGCAAAGTCAAAAGCAAAACCCTGGGGGGAATCCCCCGGACCCGTTTTTTATTTTAATAATATTATGTTGATATCAACAGATTACTGAATACAAGCACGCTTTGATGTTCAGGAATCTCAAATGCGATTGCCCTGCTCCTGGGCGTTTCGGAGTATTTCCGGCGGATGGCTCGGTTTGGTCTTGGATTATCCAATCGTTTTGGTTAGAATCTCCTTTCCTTGGTGTCAGGGATTTGACCTGGGGGCGACATGTTGTAAACATAAAACCGGGCGGTTGTCGATGAGGTGTTCAGTTCAAATCAACTGAAGGGGTAGACCGATGAGTGTCGAAGGGATCAACGAGCCAACGCAATTTTTAACCTTTCATTTGGGTAATGAGGTTTTTGCCGTCGAAATTGCTCGGGTTCGTGAGGTGTTGGAATATACCAAGGTGACGAAAGTCCCCAGGACGCCCGATTTTATGTTGGGTGTCATCAATTTGCGTGGCAGTGTTGTCCCCCTGGTGGATATGCGCGCCAAATTTTCCATGCCTCAAACAAAAGCAACCGTCAATACCTGCTTCATCATCATGGAGGTTTTAAACGAAGAGGGTGGCCAAACCGTTGTCGGGGCCATGGCCGATTCGGTTCGTGAAGTGTTTGAATTACAGCCTGATAATGTTGAAAAACCTCCAAAAATTGGCACAAAATTGCGGGCCGATTATTTGCGGGGGATGGGAAAACATGAGGGTAAATTTATCATGATCCTCGATACCGACAAAATTTTCTCCGCGCATGAGCTGCGGTCGATCCAGCAAGGCCACAGCGCGGATGCGGATTAAATCAAGTTATTAAATCATGCCGACTGGGAACGGATAGTCCCCATGAACAGGGAAAATAGTTCGGGGAATCTTTCCTTGAGTTGGTACCGCAGGGCCAGGGAATCGGGAGAGGCGGGTGATTCCCTCTCGGTGCGTAACAAGTCTGCCAACAGAAAAAAGGCGGTTTTCTCGGGAAGCGGGGTCTCTCCGTCGGCCTCCTCCAACCATTCCTCCCGTTGTTCCGCCAAACGGGGCTGATGGATCAGCATCCAGGCGGGGAATGTTTGGGCATCGTTTTCGCGATGCTCCACCCGGTCGATAAAATCATACCACAGGCGCTTGAGGTTTTTATCACCTTGAGATTCAATGGCCTGGGCCGCCTGCTGCGGAAATCCCCAAAAAAATTGTACCCACACCTGATGACTCGCCTCCAGACGTTTGAGTTGAAACAAGGCTTTGGCGCGGCGTTGCAGCAATACCGGTTGCCGGACCCACCCCTCTTCCAAAAGGACACATTCGGCCAAAGCTTTCCAGTTTTCCAATTGTTCCAAGGTCCATGATCGGTGGGCATTGGGGTGTTGCGGATCAAAAGGTTGGTGCATCAAGGCGCGGTCGAACAGGCGATAAAAGGGTTTCAGATAGCGTCCGGCGAGTGCCGCCAATGTTTGTTGGGCACAAGGGACGATTTCATCCTGGATGATTTGAATCCCTTCCATGGGGGTATGGGCCAGATGTTCTTTCTGGGTGATGGCCTGAATCAGAGGGTGCAATTCTTCCAAGGCACCATTCTGAGGATGATTTTCCGCAAGCCGTTTCACCAGCTCGTCAGCCACGGGGGCGTTATGGTCGGCGATAGCAAGGATCAGGTCATTGATCAACATGGTCTCGGGGGTATCGAGAAACAGGTCCATCTGCGTCCCACCGTGGCCCGTCTTGGGACGTTGATAATGGGTGGTGTACAAGGCCTCCCGGCCAGGGTCATGGAGGGTACTGATCTGCAACCCTTGTCGATGGCCGTGGGTGTCCGTGCGGCAAGCTTCCACGGTTCTGGGGGTCAAACCCAAAGTACGCGCCATGCGAGCCGCTTGGCGCAAGCATCCGTCAATCCAGAGGGGATCCCCCTGAAGGACATCCTGAAGACTCGCAACCTTTCCTTGACGCCAGGTTGCCAATCCCGTCTTGGAAACCACCTGGATCTCCTGAAGAAACACCAGCGGATCCAATTGACCCCGTTCCTGGATCAACCGTTCCACCACCGACGCAATGTCCATTCTTAAGTGATCCTCCTGGACCGGGTTGCCTGTTCAGCCTGTTATTGATGGATAGGTTCATGATACCTTGCCAGTGACCCCGAATGGAACCACGGATGTTACCCAAAGTGCAGCGGTCATGAAGACGATAACGAATACAACGATCCCGTTTCAAATGGAGTGTGAATTTGAGCCTCAAGGGGATCAACCCCAGGCCATTGCCGCATTGGTGAATGGTATCGTGAAAGGACGCCATAATCAGGTGTTGTTGGGGGTAACCGGTTCGGGAAAAACCTTCACCATGGCCAAAGTGATTGAAACTTTGGATCGTCCGGCGTTAATTCTGGCGCACAATAAAACCTTGGCGGGTCAGTTGTATAGCGAGATGCGTTCATTCTTCCCCAAGAATGCGGTGGAATATTTTGTCTCCTATTATGATTATTACCAGCCGGAAGCGTATGTCCCACGCACCGATACCTATATCGAAAAAGATTCGGCGATCAACGAACAGATCGACCGTATGCGCCACTCGGCGACACAGGCGATTCTAACACGAAGGGATGTCGTCATTGTCGCCTCGGTCTCCTGTATTTATGGCATCGGCTCACCCGAAGCCTACCAGGAGATGTCCTTGCACCTGATCACTGGGAATGAAATCAATCAAAGAGATTTACTCAAAAAATTGGTGGAGATTCAATTTCAACGCAACGACATCGATTTTCAACGGGGCCGTTTTCGGGTACGGGGGGACACCATCGAGATTTTTCCACCCCACGAAGAGGAACGGGCTGTCCGTATTGAAATGTTTGGCGATACCATTGATCGCATGGCCTCCATCGATCCGTTGACGGGTCGGGTTAGTGGGGAAATTCGCCACCTAATCTTGTTTCCCGCCAGCCATTACGCCACGCAGCGGACAACGGTTCTCCGGGCGGTCGAAGAGATCAAACGGGATTTAACCGATCGTCTGGCATGGTTTCACAGCCACAATCGAGCATTGGAAGCGCAACGGTTGGAGAGTCGCACCTTGTATGATCTGGAAATGATTCAGGAGGTGGGATATTGCAGTGGCATTGAAAATTACAGCCGCTATCTGAGCGGTCGCGCCCCGGGAGAACCACCCCCGACATTGTTGGAATATTTGCCCAAGGATGCCTTGTTGTTCGTCGATGAAAGCCACGTCACACTCCCTCAGGTACGGGGAATGTTCAAGGGTGACCGCTCTCGCAAGGAGACGTTGGTGGAACATGGATTTCGCCTACCATCCGCTTTGGATAACAGGCCGTTGACTTTTGAGGAGTTTGACCGGATGCGCCCGGTGACGGTGCATGTATCGGCAACGCCAGCCCTGTTGGAAATGGAAAAATCGGCAGGAGCCGTTGTGGAGCAGATTGTCCGACCTACGGGACTTTTGGAACCGGAGTGTACCATCCGTCCGGTGGAAGGACAGGTGGATGGACTGTTGGAAGAGATTCGTCTGACGACCCGTGCGGGTCAACGGGTTTTGGTGACAACCCTGACCAAGAAAATGGCGGAAGATTTGACCGATTATCTGCAAGATCTCGGCGTGCGCGTCCGTTATCTGCATTCCGACATTGACACCCTGGAACGGTTGGAGACCATACGAGATTTGCGGCAAGGTGAATTTGATGTCCTGGTCGGCATCAACCTGCTGCGTGAAGGGTTGGACATCCCAGAGGTGGGCTTGGTGGCCATACTGGATGCCGACAAAGAAGGGTTTCTCCGTTCGACCACTTCGCTGATTCAAACCATTGGCCGGGCGGCGCGCAATGTTCAAGGGCGTGTGGTGCTTTATGCGGATCGGATCACGGGCAGTATGCAACGGGCGTTGGATGAAACCGATCGTCGCCGCCGCCTTCAGGTGGCTTTCAATAAAAAACATGCCATCACCCCCCGTTCCATTTCCAAGGGGATCATGGTCCTTCCGGGATATGAGCAGCGGGAAACCCCTGTTGGAACCCAAAAGGGACGCAATGATGAGGAAGAATCCATCACTCTGTTACGGGTTGCCGAGGAGGGTTCCGGTTATCGTCAGCACCGGAACGACCTGCGCTTGTTGATTCGGGAAACCAAAAAGAAAATGCAAGCGGCAGCCAAAGAGATGGAATTTGAACTGGCGGCGCGATATCGCGATCAATTGTTGGAATTGGAACGGCAGGAATTGTTTGCGAGTGGTGGTAACGGTTTGGGAGTCGAATCATGAAACATGGGGGATGGTCACGGCGGATTGAAGAGGTAGAGCCGTTTCATGTCATGGAGGTGATTAACGCCGTCAAACGGTTGGAGGCTCAAGGGCGGCATATCATCCGGTTGGAAGTGGGCGAACCCGATTTTCCGACACCGGTACCGGTGTTGACAGCGGCCCATCATTCTTTGGATCTGGACCAGACACGTTATACCGCCGCCATGGGAATTATGGAATTACGTCAGGCGGTATCCGCATGGTATCAGCGTCAATATGGGGTTGGCGTCGATCCAGCCCGGATCGTCATCACGCCGGGGACATCGGGAGCATTCCTGCTGGCTTTTGGCATTCTGTTGGATCCGGGTGATCGGGTCGCCATTTCCGACCCTGGATATCCCTGTTATCCCAACATGATTCGTATTTTGGGTGGTGAACCGGTCTCCATTGCCGTGGGACCGGAACACCATTATCAACTGTCCCCGGAATTGTTGGAGCCAGCCTTGAAACGTGGACTGAAGGCGGCATTGGTAACCAGCCCTTCCAATCCGACGGGTACGCTGATTCCCGACGCCGCCATGGCTGCGGTGATTGCCATGATGGAACATGCGGGGGGGCGCGTCATCTCCGATGAAATCTACCATGGCATCACCTACGAACACCGCGCCAGGACGGCGTTGGAGTTTTCTCAGGAGGCCATTGTCATCAATGGTTTTTCCAAATTCTTTGCCATGACGGGTTGGCGATTGGGTTGGATCATTGTCCCCCCTTCCGCCTTGCGTCATGTGGAATCGTTACAACAGAACCTTTTTATCAGTGCCCCTACCCTGTCCCAATATGCCGCCTTGGCAGCCTTCCAGTGCGAGGCAACCTTGCGGAAACAGATTGAAGAATTTGATCACAACCGATTGTTTTTGGTGGCACAATTGCGGCAATTTGGTTTTGTGATCCCGGTTATGCCTACGGGGGCTTTTTATGTCTATGCCGATGCCACCCAGGTTCTTCAGAAAACATGTCATGCGGATACCCGATCATTTTGCGCCGATCTTTTGGAGCAGGCTGGGGTTGCGGTCACTCCAGGGTTGGATTTTGGTCGCCATAAGGCGCAATGCCATCTCAGATTTTCTTTCGCGACGACCCTGGAAAATGTCCAGGAGGGGGTTGCACGGCTGGCGGGTTTCCTCGGAGGATCCCTGCCCCGACAAACAAGGTGACAGGGCAGGGAAAAGGGGGTTGCACCCTCGCAGGGGGGGGGAAGCAAGGGGCGCAACCCCCGGTGAAAGCCGGGATTGACACGTGGAGGCCACTTCCGGTTTCACCTGACTGATTGGACATAGGGATCGAGAAAAAGTTCCATGACACAGCCGAGTGCATCTCACATGGGAGAATCCCCCTCGGATCCCCGCATAGCCGCCATCATTTCTTCAACACACCCCTTCGCTTGTTCCAACAATCTTTTTCGATCTTTCTTGTCGCACCCACGGGTCGCAATCGCCCGCCCAATTCGGACCTGAATCACCCCCGCCCGTTTTACAAAAGCCCGCCGTCCCCAAAATACCCCCGCATTATGCCCCAACGGTACGATAGGAACCCCCGCCTCGATGGCCAAGGCAATGCCACCCCCATTGTATTTACCCACCTCCCCCGGTGCCATCCGCGTCCCCTCAGGAAACACCAACACCGAAACACCCCGTCCAAACTCCTCCATGCCCCGATCCCGCAAAATATGCATGGATTGCACCCCCAGGTCACGATCGATGGCAATCTGCTCCGTCGCCCGCAAAGACCATCCAAAAAAGGGAATGTTCAACAGGCTTTTTTTGAGAACAAGGACAAAAACAGGAAATAAAGCATGTAACGTCAACGTTTCCCATGCCGACTGATGCTTGGCAAACAAAAGATACGGTGGCGGCGGTAAATGCTCCACCCCCGCAACACAATCGGAAAGACCACAGGTCACCGAAAGCATTCGGCGGTTATAAGCGGCCCATGTGCGGGCAATTTCCCGGCGGTGTCCCAGTGTCGAAAAAGGTCGTACCCCAGCGATCCACACCGTGAAAAACACAATCCCTACCATAAGAAACAGAAAAAAAACACAGGAACCCACATAAGCCCGGACAGTGCCCATCATCGCACCCTCATCCTCCACACCTCCTAGGGCGTGTTGACATTCAATTAAATAAAACTATTAAAAGAAAAAAGGGGTCTGGGGGATTGCCCCCAGGGTTTTGATTTTGATTTTCATGCGCACCTTATCCCGAAGCATTTTTTTCGCGCTTTTTGTTTTTGCGAAAAAAAATGCGCAGGGCGCACGTCTTAGCCTAGTGTTTTTCGCGGTTTTT